>NZ_JAWLCI010000003.1:0-203831 GCF_041687215.1 Mariniphaga sp. | reverse complement strand
ATTTCTATTTTTGCATCTCAATTTTAACATGGATCAATTCAGAAAAAATATTGCCCGGCTGTATGTGGTAAAGATCTCGAAATGGTTTAACCTGGTTATGCCGGTTGTGGTTTTGTTCTATCAGGATAACGGCATGGGCATGCAGGAAATATTTATTCTGAAGTCAATTTATTCACTGGCCATTGTTGCGCTTGAACTTCCCTCGGGTTGGATGGCCGATGTGTGGGGCCGGAAAAAAACGCTGTTACTTGGAGCCGTTTTGGGTAGTGCCGGCTTTTTAATGTACAGTTTTTCCTATGGTTTCTGGGCTTTTGTGGCTGCAGAAATTGTGCTGGGTGCCGGGCATTCCTTTGTTTCAGGAGCCGATTCGGCCATGCTTTACGAAAGCCTGAAAGCCGACAAAAAATCAGACCGGTATGTGAAACATGAAGGACGCATTACTTCTGCCGGAAATTTTGCCGAAGCACTGGCCGGAATTGCAGCCGGATTTTTGGCTGCCATCAGTTTACGTACCCCTTTTTATTTTCAATTTGTGGTTGCCACACTGGCGGTTCCGGCTGCATTATTTTTAAAAGAGCCGCTGGTTCAGGCTACTGCGCAAATCCATTCCATAAAGCGAATGGCGCTTACCATAAAAAACACGCTGTGGAAAGAAACAGATTTAAGGGTTGCCATTTTGCTTTCGGCTGCAACCGGCACCGCAACCCTCACATTTGCCTGGCTGGTGCAACCTTTTTTTAAAGCCATTGGTCTGCCGGTGGAATGGTTTGGCATTATGTGGACCGCCCTGAACCTGAGTGTGGGCGTTTCGTCGGCATTTGCATTTCGGTTCGAAGGCAGGTTGAACAGGCGAAAAGAAGTGCTTCTGATTATTTTGTTTTTAGCAACCGGTTATTTTTTGTCGGGTCTGGTTATTGTGCGCGAAGGATTGATTTTTCTTTTTGTGTTTTATCTCGTTCGCGGCATTGCAACAGTTATTTTTAAAAATTACATTAATCTTTATACGCCAAGCGAAATCAGGGCCACTATTTTATCGGTCCGGAATTTTATTATCCGCATCAGTTTTGCTGTTATTGGCCCGCTGCTGGGCTGGATGACCGACCATATCAGTTTAAAAATGGCTTTTACTTTGGCGGGGTTCATCTATTTGGTGGCGGCGGTTGGTGCAGCCTGGCCCTGGTTGTTGCGAAAAAAACAATAGAACAGTTTGGCAGGCTTTCCCCAAAATATCTTTTTACCTTTGTTCAACAAAACAAAAATTGAATGAATCAACATATTATTGAAATCATTTCTCAACAACTTGGGGTTAAAAACAGCCAGGTAAAAAACACGCTGGAACTGCTCAGCGAAGGCGCCACTGTTCCCTTTATTTCCCGCTACCGGAAAGAACGCACCGGAAGTCTCGACGAAGTGCAGGTGCTTCAGATTAAAGAGCTGGGCGAAAAATTTACTGAACTGGAAAAACGCCGGGAAACCGTTTTGAAAACCATTGAAGAACAGGAAAAACTGACTCCCGAACTGAAGGAGCGGATTGAAAACTGTTACGACCCGGTTGAACTGGAAGACATTTATTTGCCATACAAACCCAAACGCCGCACCAAAGCTACCATTGCGCGCGAACGCGGACTGGAACCGCTGGCCAAAATCATCATGAAACAGTTTGAACGTGATCCGGAATCGCGCGCTGCCGGTTTCCTGAATGAAGAAGTGGAATCCATCGAAGATGCCCTTTCAGGTGCCCGCGATATTATGGCCGAGTGGATAAGCGAAAATGAAAAAGCCCGGAACATTGTCCGCCGGGAGTTTGAGCGAAACGCCGAAATTACCGCCAAAGTGGTTAAAGGTAAAGAGGAAGAGGCCGAAAAATACCGCAACTATTTCGACTGGAACGAACCGCTGAAAAAATGCCCGTCGCACCGGCTGCTGGCCATGCGCCGTGGTGAAAACGAAGGATTTTTACGGGTTTCCATAAAACCTGACGAAGACAATGCATTGGAACACCTCACGCGTTTTTTTGTAAAAGAGAACAATGCCAGCGCACAACAGGTTGAACTGGCGGTAAAAGACAGCTACAAACGGCTGATTGAACCTTCCATTGAAACCGAATTTGCCGCGCTTTCAAAAGAAAAAGCAGACGAGGAAGCCATTAAAGTTTTTGCTGAAAATCTGCGGCAGTTGCTGCTGGCTCCCCCACTGGGCCAAAAAAGGATTCTGGCCATCGACCCCGGTTACCGCACCGGTTGCAAAGTGGTGTGCCTCGATGAACAGGGAAACCTGTTGCATAACGATACCATTTATCCGCACAAACCACAGGAAGACAGAAAGATGGCCGCCAAAAAACTATCGTCCATGGTTGAAGTGTATAAAATTGATGCCCTGGCCATTGGAAACGGAACAGCCAGTCGCGAAACGGAAGCGTTTGTGAAAAAGCTGCGCTACAACCGCGAAATCAGGGTTTATGTGGTGAGTGAAGACGGCGCTTCGGTTTATTCGGCTTCATCCGTTGCCCGCCAGGAATTTCCGCAATACGATGTTACGGTGCGTGGAGCAATTTCCATTGGGCGGCGGCTGATGGACCCGTTGGCCGAGCTGGTGAAAATAGACCCGAAAAGCATTGGCGTGGGTCAGTACCAACACGATGTGGATCAGAAAAAATTGAAAAACAGCCTCGATGCGGTGGTAGAACTCAGCGTAAATGCCGTGGGTGTAAACCTGAACACAGCCAGCCAGCATTTGCTTACTTATATTTCGGGACTTGGTCCGCAACTGGCACAAAACATTGTGGAATACCGAAAGGAACACGGAATTTTCAGCTCGCGTGAATCGTTGAAAAAAGTGCCGCGCATGGGACCCAAAGCGTTTGAGCAGGCTGCAGGTTTTTTGCGCATTCCCGATGCAAAAAATCCGCTGGACAATTCGGCTGTTCACCCTGAATCGTATCATATTGTGCAACAAATGGCTGCCGATTTAAATGGTGAAGTAACTGATTTGGTGCGGAATGAAGAACGGGTTTCAAAAATTGATCTCACAAAATATGTAACCGCAGAAATTGGATTGCCTACCTTAAACGACATCAAAAACGAACTGCTGAAACCCGGTCGCGATCCACGGAAGCCCATTAAAGTGTTTGAATTTGCCGAAGGGATTTTTTCCATTGAAGACCTGAAAGAAGGTATGGTTTTGCCTGGAATTGTAAACAACATCACCAACTTCGGCGCTTTTGTGGATGTTGGCGTAAAACAGTCGGGGCTTATTCATGTTTCGGAACTGGCCGACCGGTTTATTTCCGACCCCAACGAAATTGTAAAACTGCACCAGCATGTTAAAGTAAGAGTGAAAGAGGTAGATATTTCCAGAAACCGGATTCAGCTTTCATTAAAGGGAGTCGAACAAGTGTGAAAAATCATAAAAAATAGATACGTTTCAGAAAATCTTCAAAAAATTGAAAATATGAAAAGTCGGACTTGCCCTAATTGCGGATACAGGTATTCATTTTTGGAATATTTCAAAAATGTTGCATTTAAATCTACAAATTCCATATGGAAATGTAAAAATTGCAATTCCAGACTTACTTTAGATTCCAGCCGGCGCATGACTGGCGTTATTTTAACCGTCCTGCCTGCAACATTTGGTCCGGTAATCTCCAAAGGACTACAGCAAATGGGGTTTTCCTCATTAGTAAGCTGGATTTTAATCTTATTCGTGTTAATCATTTGGATATTATGGATTTCTTCCTTCGATTTATTCAAATTACCAAAGAAATGAACTCCTTAATTGCTTTTTAAAATCTATTTACAGGTTGAGTTTTAACATATTCTAAGACTGATGAAAACCGAAAAACAAAAAATGCTGTCGGGCGGGTTGTACAACGCACAGGATGAAGAACTTACAAGAGAGCGTGTTCGTGCCAGGTTACTGCTGAAAGAGCTGAACGATTCTGCTGAAAATCAGGTAGAAGACCGAACCCAGATTCTGAAAGAATTAATCCCCCATACAGGAAAAAATTTACACATACAGCCTCCTTTTTACTGCGATTACGGTTATAACATTGAAATTGGTGACGATGTATTTTTCAACTTCAACTGTGTGGTGCTCGATGTGGTTAGTGTAAAAATTGGCAACCGGGTATTGTTTGGCCCCAATGTTCAGATTTACCCGGCCACGCACCCGTTAAACCACAGGGAACGGGCGTCCGGCCTTGAGTCGGGCAAGCCAATAACCATTGGCGATGATGTTTGGATTGGAGGAAGTGTGATTATTAACCCGGGAGTTGAAATTGGCGACCGCACTGTAATTGGAGCCGGCAGTGTGGTTACCAAAAATATTCCTGCCGATGTTTTCGTCGCCGGAAATCCTTGTAAAATTATTCGCCAATTAAAATCATAAAACATTAAATGGCGGGTTTATTTTTCTTTTCATTAATACAAACACTTTAAGGTTGATTTCTCTAAAAATTGTTAACTTATAAGCGCAAATTGGTTCTGTTTTTTATATTTGTCAAGGAATAGAGAGAGAAAAATAATAATTATGATACTGCTTGGGTTACCAATGTTCATATTTGTATTGGTGTATTTTATCCTCGATTTTTATGTTAAAAGGGAAATACCCAATAAAGAGTTGAGAAAAAAATTCAAACAACAAAATGAATTTTATCTCATTCTGGCCTATCTTTTTGCACCACTCCTTATGCTTCAAAATGAGCTTGTTTTCCTGAATTTTTCCGCCATTGCTTTTGATGAACTAAATATATTCCTGTTCCTTTTAATTGTAAAAATAACTTCATTTATTCTGGCCGGGCAACATATTGAAACCCTTTTCCGAAACTTAAAAGCATACAATACCTGGTAAAAATTATTATCTAAACCGCCCGGAAATCAATATCTGTTTTTTCGAATTAACCATATAAATTTTCCCAATAAAACCATCACTTTTCATCCCAATCAATTATTTTGCTAAATTGCCCATTCGTTTAAAATTGATAATTCGTTTTGATAATCAGCGATTATATTGATTCAAACCTTGATTTGGAATTTATCCATCAGATGTCCAAAAAACTTGGCTTAGCCTATGTGCCTGAAAAAAAGTCAGAGGGACAGGTTTGTTTTATCAACAATACTGAAATTCGTAACGAATACAAAATTTCTTTTTCAACCATCGATATCCAAAATTACATATACGGGATTTTTCACTCATCTGCTTTCCGTACAAGGCAAAAAAGAATACCAAAAATCGATTTTTCTAAAATACCCTACCCTGCCAATTCCGAAACCTTTTGGCAGCTGGTGGAACTCGGTATGCAGTTACGCCAAATCCATTTGCTGGAATCGCCCAAAGTAAACGAGTTTATTACCAGCTATCCCATCGACGGCGACAATACCGTAACCCGCAAAATGACTACCAAAAGCATCGGCTGGGAAGCCACCAACACCGAAAAAACCGTTGGCCGTGTTTGGATAAACGACACGCAGTATTTTGATAACGTTCCGCTTATTGCCTGGGAATTTTACATTGGCGGTTATCAGCCAGCGCAAAAATGGCTCAAAGACCGCCAAGGTCGCACCCTCGGTTTCGAAGATATTTTGCACTACCAGAAAATAATCGTTGCCCTCACCGAAACCCACCGGCTGATGCAGGAAGTGGATAAAGTGGGCGTGGAAAGTATTTGAATAGAAAATGAGAGACTGTTTTGAAATAATATTTTCAGAGTTTAGGATGATATATCAGGGATGTTTTCCATTTTATGAATTAGACGCTTTTTTCATTATTATAAGGTAATAAGGTTACCTTTCTATTGTTTGCCATTTTTACTAAGGTTTGATGAAATAAAATAAGGTTTTTTTGAAAATAGAAAAACCTTATTTTCAGTTTATTAACCTTAGTAGAATAGTTACACATTTGATTTTTACCTTATTACCTTATTGCTCTCCGACAAATAAAAAAAACAAAAATCAAAACAAGCACATCCTCCGGAACACTATTTTTTGCTTATTATCTTTTCTTTCCTATTTTTAGCCAGGATTTTGCGCTTTTTGAAAATGTGACCTTAACAGGTTTAAAAATGTTTTTATGACATCAACCATTAAACCCGACAACAACAATCCGGGAAACACTGCTATAGAGCAATTGAAAGCTGCCCTGATAGAAAAAGGGAGCAGTTTGAATACTGACGAATTCAGTAATATTATAAATGAGTTGGAACACGAACATCTTGATTTAATTCAAAAAACACACGATCTGCACGAACGTACCAAAGAACTTTCACTGTTTTACCACATATTTAACCTGGTGGTTCAGGAAAATATTTCTGAAAAGGAATTTATACAATCACTAACGGATAAAATACCGGAAGCATGGCAGTATCCTGAATTCACTTGTGCACGGATTATTTATGAGAAGGAAGAATTTACCACTTCAAATTTTAAACAAACACAATGGGTTCTTTCGGCTGATATTGTGGTAAAAAATAAAAAAGCAGGAAGTGTGGCAGTTTATTACCTCGAAAAAATGCCGGAAAATGCGGAAGGTCTGTTTTTAAAGGAAGAACGGGAATTGATTAAATCCATTGCCATAAAAACCGGACATTATTTCGAACGAAAAATTATGCGGGAAGAATTGGTAAAAAGTGAAGAAAACCTGCGTATAACACTTAATTCCATTGGCGATGCCGTTATTACTGCCGATACATTTGGTGCCATAACAAATATGAACCCGGTAGCTGAAAACCTGACCGGATGGAATTCTGATGAAGCTAAAAACAAACCGGTTGAAGAAGTTTTTGTAATTGAAAATGCAATTACGGGGGAACGGGTCCAAAACCCTGTAAAATTAGTGCTTAAAACAGGTCATGTTGTTGGACTGGCCAACCACACCAAACTCATTTCGAAAAACGGAAATGAATACCAGATTTCCGATTCGGGAGCACCTATCACCGACGAAGCGGGAAAAACAACCGGAGTGGTTTTGGTTTTTCGTGATGTTACTGAAGAATACAAAAGGCAACAGGAATTAAAAGACAATGAATCAAAGTTCCGCACCATAGTTGAAGGTGCACCCGAGCCCATTTTTATACAGTCAGAAATGAAATTTGCCTATCTGAATCCAGCCGCATGCAGGCTGTTTGGAATTGAATCGGCTGATGTGCTCATAGGTACTCCGGTAATGAAAAGGTTTCATCCCGATTATCATGAAAAAATAAAAAATCGGATAAAATTGCTATGCCAGGAAAATCAGTCAGTCCATGAATTGTTCAGGCAAAAATTTATCCGCATGGATGGTTCAGAGGTTTGGGTAGAAACGGCAGGCGAACCAATCGTTTATAACGGCAAAAACAGCGCACTGGTTTTTGTTCGCGATATTTCACATCGTGTTAAAGCAGAGCAGGTACTAAAAGAAAGTAAGGAAAATTACCGGTTGTTGGTTGAAAATCAAACCGATTTGGTGGTAAAAATAGATGTTGAAGGCCGGTTTTTGTATGCGAGTCCCTCTTATTGCAACCTGTTTGAAAAAACCGAAGAAGAATTGCTGGGAAAAAAATTCATACCTCTGGTGCATGAAGATGACCGCGATGCCACTACAGAGGCGATGAAGGCACTGTATCAACCGCCGCACGCAGCCTATATGGAACAACGGGCCATGACTGCCAAAGGCTGGGTTTGGCTGGCCTGGAACGATACAGCCGTTGTGGATGAACAGGGGAACATCAAAGAAATCATTGGCGTGGGTCGCGATATTTCGGACCAGAAAAAAGCAGAAAAATTGCTTAGGGAAAGCGAAACCCGTTTCAGGTTACTGGCAGAGTCGGCGCCCTTTGGAATTGTGATTGCAGACAAAAATCAAAAAACTTTTTTTTCGAATAAAAGATTTACAGAAATTTTTGGATACACATTAGACGATATTCCATCTGTTGAAGATTGGTGGCCTCTCGCCTACCCCGATGAAATACAAAGGAATACCATAAGGGAAAACTGGAACAATTTAATAGAAAAAGCTCAAAAAGAGCAGTCGGAGATTCCTCCGCTGGAATACTATGTCAGATGTAAAAATGGTGAATTCAAGTATATTGAATTTAGATCCAGTGCTTTTAAAGAACTCAACTTTGTAATTTTTACCGATATTACTGAAAGGAAGCTTGCGGAAAAAGCAGTTTATGAGAGTGAATCCCGTTTTTCCATTGCATTCGAAGCAAGTCCTGCCCCGCTGGTTATTTCCGAAATTGAAACCGGACAATTCATAGATGTAAACAATCGGTGGGTTGAAATGCTTGGATATTCCAGAGAAGAGCAGATTGGAAAAACCTCAAAAGAGGTAGGCATTTGGCGCAATCCGTCGGAACGCGATCGGGTTATTCAACAAGTCTTAAAAAACGGTTTTTTTAAAGATGAATACATCGAATTTAACACAAAAACCGGAGGGACTATTCTTGCACTTTGGTCGGCAGAAACCATTGTGCTTAGCGGCAAAAAGCTTATGCTGTCGATGATTCATGACATTACCGAACGCATAAAGTCAGAAGAAGAATTGCGCAAGCTAAAAGACAGTTTGCAGGAGGAGGTGGAAAAGAAAACCAAAGAACTCATTGAACGTGTTGAAATTCTCGAACGGTTTCATGAAGCAACCATTGAACGGGAATTCAGAATTAAAGAACTAAAAGAGGAAATAAAACGATTAAAATCAGAAAAAAATTAAAGCGCTTTCCCAAAAAAATGAAAGTAAAAAATCATATCTGCATTATTTGTTCCACCATTACTATTATGCTGGCATTATTAGGAATAATGGGGTATTTTCCTGGTTTGGAAATTCTCGGAAGTTTTAAAAAAGGCTTTATTCCCATGGCGCCAGCAACGGCTTTTGCTTTTATTTTACTGGGAGGTGTTTTGCTGTCGATTGATAAAGTAAAACCTTCAAAAATAAAATGGTTGTTTTCATTGTCGGCAGTTCTTTTTGTAATGCTTTTTGGCATTTTAGACGTGTTAGGTTATTCCTCCGGCCTGGATCTCAATTTTGAAGAAGCATTAATTCCTGTTGCAGGCACCATGAATGGAATTCCCGTTGGCAGAATGTCTCCGGTTGCAGGCATCATATTTTTTCTGTCCGGATTCAGTATTTTGGTTTTGCTTTTGGCTAAAGACAATCCGAATAAAAACGAAGAGTTCAGATTTTTATCAGGCGTTTTAAATTTGACCGTTTTTTTAATTGCCTTCGTTTTTTGTCTGGCTTATTTTTTAGGTAGTCCGCTGCTATATGCTTCAAAATCTGCCATTCCCATGGCGCTAACAACTGCGCTGGGGTTTATTTTTCTTGGCCTGGCTGTGTTCGGTTATAACCAAAATTCGTTTCCGCTCAAAATTGTTACAGGTGACACTATGCGCGGATATTTGCTCCGGTACATTCTTCCGCTCGCTGTTTTTTCGGTTCTTCTCGGTGGGTTAACGGCCCAATATTCGTTTCAGGGAAGTAAGATTAATCCGGCCATTTTGTCCGCTGCATCAATATTGCTTGTAATTATTGCAACAGGAATTGTTGCCAATTTTATTTCGCGCCATTTGGGAAGTGTTATTGACGGGCAAAAAGCTGCCATAAAAAAATCGGAGCAGGCATTAATTAAAAGTGAAAAGAAATTCAGGATATTGTTTGAAACCATGGTTCAAGGCGTGGTTTATCAAAATGCTTCCGGTGAAATTATTGATGCCAATCCTGCTGCCGAAAGAATTCTGGGCCTGAGCCTGGACCAGATGAAAGGAAGGACTTCCATCGATCCGCGCTGGAAATCAGTTGATCAGGAAAAGAACGAACTTCCCGGAGAAAAACATCCGCCTATGGTAGCTTTGAATACAGCCCGACCGGTTGAGAATTTTATCCAGGGAATTTACAATCCACAAAAGAAAAAGTATGTATGGATTATAGTAAATTCAATTCCTCAGTTTAAAAAAGGTGAAAACATGCCGTACCGGGTTTTTTCAACTTTCCTTGATATTACCGGTAGAAAAAATGCTGAAGATGAATTAAAAGAATTCAAAGAAAACCTGGAACAACAGGTTAATGAAAAAACCCGGTTGCTGAATGAACGGATTGCCGATTTGGAAAGTTTTCACGAAGCTACCATCGAACGGGAACTGAGGATGGAAGAACTGCGGAAAGAAAATGAACGCCTAAAAAAGGGAAATAATGATGCATGACAAAATAAAATTTTGGGCAATATGTTTTTTGTTGCTGACCCTCTCATCAAAAATCCAATCGCAGCAGCCTGAAAAACGCAAAATTAACGAAACAATTCTTATTGCCTCCGAGCCAGACTATCCGCCCTATTGTATGGTTGATGAGAATGGAAATGCAACCGGTTTTTCGGTTGAACTTTTTAAAGCGGCTGCAGAAGCTGTGGGACTTGATGTTGAAATAAAAATCGGAATCTGGAATCAAATCAGGCAAGACCTGGAAGAAGGGCGGGTTGATGCTTTGCCATTGGTAGGACGGACTCCGGAGCGCGAAGAAATATTTGATTTTACCATGCCCTACCTTTCGTTGCACGGCGCTGTTTTTGTTCGCAAATATGAAACGGGCATTCAATCGCTGGAAGACCTGAAGGACAAGGAAATAGTGGTAATGAAAGGCGATAATGCAGAAGAATTTGTTAGGCGGACCAATATTTCAGAAAAAATATTTACCACAAACACCTTTGAAGAAGCATTCAGAGAACTTGAAGCCGGTCGTTTTGATGCTGTAATTACACAACGTATTACCGGTTTGAAATTGCTGGAGCAAATGAAGGTAAGTTCCATAAAACCTTTGGATTTTCAATTGCCTGAATTTCGCCAGGATTTTTGTTTTGCAGTTCAGAAAGGGAATCAGGAACTGCTTGTTCTGCTAAGCGAGGGGTTATCAATCTTAATTGCCAACGACACTTTTGAAGCATTGAGATTTAAATGGTTTGGCCCGGAGGAAAATATGATATCCAGGGAAAAAATTATAAGGAGAACTCTTTTTATTCTGATACCGGTTTTAATTGCAGGCATTTTTCTTTGGATTGTGTTTCTGAGAAAAGAAGTTAAAAGAAGGACCAAAAAATTAAATACCGAAATCAATCAGCATAAAAAAACATTGCAAGATCTTGAAATTCAGCAAAAATTGTATAAAGAAAGTGAAGCGCAGATTCGACTTTTACTGGATTCTACCGCCGAAGGAATTTATGGAATTGATATGAATGGGGATTGTATTCTTATTAATCAGTCAGCCATTAAAACACTGGGCTATGCTGATCAAAACCAGGTGCTGGGAAAAAATATGCATGAGTTAATTCACCACACCAAACCCGACGGCTCCAAATGCCTCCAGGATGAATGTCAGATTTATAAAGCTTTTAAAAATGGCACAGGTACCCATAGTACAGATGAGGTTTTCTGGCGATCTGATGGCACCGGTTTTCCAACAGAATACTTTTCATATCCAATACGGCAAAAAGGAATTATAACCGGCTCGGTGGTTACTTTTTGGGATATTTCTGAACGAAAAAGAACTGAAAATGAACTCATTAAACTTAAAGATAAACTGGAAGAACAAGTAGCCCAGCGCACCACAGAACTGGAAGAAAAAATACAAAAGCTGGATAAAAGTCAAAAGGCCATGCTGTACATGGTAGAAGACCTGAACGCAATTACCTCGGAATTAAAAGTTGAACGCCGCAAACTTGAAGCAGCCAACCATGAACTGGAGGCATTTACCTACTCGGTTTCTCACGACCTGCGTGCGCCGCTGCGCGCCATAAACGGCTTTTCGAAATTCCTGCTCGAAGATTACGCCGAAAAACTGGACAATGAAGGAAAAAGGTTTATTTCTACCATCTGCGAAAACGCATCGAAAATGGACCAACTCATTACCGATCTATTGAATCTCTCCCGCGTTTCGAAGAGCGAAATGAGATTCACTAAAATTGATATGACCACCATTGCCTGGTCTATGTACAGTGAAATGGTCTCAAAAGTGGAGCAAAATACATTTGATGTCACCATTCACAAATTGCCTGAAGTAGTCTGCGATTTCAGTTTGATTAAACAAGTATGGCAAAACCTCATTGGCAATGCATTAAAATACAGTTCAAAATCGGCAACAAAAAAAATTGAAATAGGTGCAGTGGAAGAAGAAAATGAAATAACCTTTTTTATTCAGGACGAAGGTGCAGGTTTTAACCCGGAATACAAACACAAACTTTTTGGTTTATTTCAACGCCTGCATCACGAGAATGAATTTGAGGGCACCGGTGTTGGGCTGGCTATTGTTCAGCGCATTGTTGCACGCCATGGCGGAAGAGTTTGGGCCGAAGGCGAAGTAAACAAAGGCGCCACATTCTATTTTAGTCTCCCGGGCAATAGCAGTTTAACAGAGTAACTTTTATGAAGAATTAAATTAAAAATTCTGTTTTGATTTTTATTAAAAAAAAATGTATTTTGTTCACTCAATTTTACTTAAATAAAAACCAACCATGAAAATCGCTGATGATGTTGAAATTCTGATTGTGGAAGACAATCCCAATGATGCAGAAATGGCACTTAGGGCCTTTAAAAAAAACAACCTGGCAAATAGCGTACTTGTAGTAAACGATGGCGAAATGGCACTCGATTTTATTTTTGCCAAAGGAAAATTTGCCGACCGCGATAAAGCCAGCCGTCCTAAAATTATTCTGCTCGATTTAAAACTGCCAAAGATTGATGGTTTGGAAGTATTAAAAGAAATTAAAAGCCATGCTGAAACCAAAATTATTCCGGTAGTTGTTTTAACCTCTTCAAACGAAGAATCTGATTTGTTAAAAAGTTACCAGCTCGGTGTAAACAGTTACATTGTAAAACCGGTTGATTTCGACAAATTTGTTGATGCGGTAAGGGATTTGGGATTTTACTGGCTTTTACTCAATCAGCAACCGAAATAAAAAATTACTTCATGCCTGAATTCAGGTCCTGTACTCTTGAGAAAGTAACTGTTTTTTTTATCTTTGGTGTTAAACCATTTAGAAATTTTATATCGTATGAACCCAGTAGGTAGCACAGTAAAAATTCTTTTTGCAGAAGACCTTCCGGCCGATGCAGAATTGGCTCGGCGTGAAATAAAAAAGGGAGGAATTGATTTCATATACAAAGTGGTTGACACCGAGCCCGAATTCAGAAAAGAATTGGATGAATTTAAACCAGATATTGTTGTCTCCGACTACTCTATGCCTACTTTCAACGGGATGTTAGCCCTTAATATCACACGTAAATTTTCACCGTTTCTTCCATTTATTGTACTCACCGGTTCTATGAATGAAGAAACTGCCGTTGCGTGCATGAAAGCTGGCGCAAATGACTACGTGATTAAAGAACAGATAAAACGCCTCCCCTTTGCTATTACAGAAGCCCTTGAAAAAAGCCAGGTCAGACATGAAAAGGCCAAAATGGAAAAGCAACTATTCCAGAGCCTCGAAGAATACCGCGAACTGATTAACGGAATGAAGGAAACCGTTTGGATAACCGATCCCAATGGAGAGCTTTTAGAAGTAAACGAAAGGGCGGTTAATACTTTGGAATACACTCGCGAAGAACTACTCAAAATTGGTCTGGAAGGAATAGACAAATTCCTCACGAAAGAGGATATCATAAATTTGGTCGATCAGATGCCAAGTGTTAAAAATCAGTTTTTTCAAAGCTGGCATACCACAAAATCGGGCAAAAACATTCCTGTTGAAGTTAATTCAACACTTGTAAACTACCATGGGAAAAAGGCCATCATGAGCATTGCGCGCGACATTTCGGAGCGGATTGAAATAGAAAACCGGTTAAAATTGCTCAGCAGATCAGTTGAACAAAGCCCGGTTGGCATTGTGATAACAAATCACGAAGGTATTATTGAATATGTCAATAAGGCATTTACTAAAATATCCGGTTACAATCAATCAGAGGTAATAGGAAAAACACCACGAATTTTAAAATCAGGGAAACATCCGAAATCATTTTACAAACAAATCTGGGATACTATTCTGGCAGGAAAAGAGTGGCATGGTGAGCTAATGAACAAAAACAAATCGGGAAAATTATATTGGGCAGATATTTCCATTTCACCAATCGTTAATCCAAACGGCGAAATTACCCATTTTGTCTCGGTCAGGGAGGATATTTCGGAAATGAAAAAGATGATTGACGATTTGGTTGCTGCCAAAGAGAAAGCAGAAGAAAGCGATCGGCTGAAATCGGCTTTCCTGGCCAATATGAGTCACGAAATTCGAACGCCCATGAACGGCATTATGGGATTTACCGAATTACTGAAAGAGCCAAAATTGGCTGGTAAGGAAAAGAAACATTACATAAAAATAATTCAGAAAAGCGGCCAGCGCATGCTAAATACCATTAACGATTTAATTGAAATTTCAAAAATTGAATCGGGTTCCCTGGAGCTTAAAATGTCTGAAGCAAATGTTAACGAACAATTAGATTACCTATTTAACTTTTTCAAACCCGAAACAACAAAAAAAGGATTATCATTTAAACTCTTTAAAGCCTTGCCAGATGAACAGGCAGGCGTGGAAACCGATCCTGAAAAACTGAACGGTGTGTTGATGAACCTGATTAAAAATGCAATAAAATACACCAACCAGGGGGAAATAGAACTTGGCTACCAGCTTGTGAATAATACCATTGAATTTTATGTGAAAGATACCGGAATCGGAATTGAGGAAAAACAGCAGAAAGCTGTCTTCGACAGGTTTGTCCAGGCCGATTTGAGTCTCTCGAAACCATACGAGGGCGCCGGATTGGGTCTTTCCATTGCCAAAGCTTATGTAGAAATGCTGGGCGGTAAAATCTGGCTGCAATCTGAATGGGAAAAAGGAACTCAATTCTTTTTCAGCATCCCCCTGGTGCAAAAAGCAACAAAAATATCATTACCCACCTCAACAAGAAATATCACAAATGATGATGAAATATTGAAGAACCTGACCATTTTGGTTGCTGAAGATGATTCTACCGGCCAAATTTACATTTCAGAATTACTGAAAGGAAAATGCAAAAAGGTGATATTTGCAGAAAATGGGAAAGTAGCCGTTCAGTTATTTCTTGAAAATCCTGAAGTTGACCTGGTTTTAATGGATATGAGAATGCCGGTGATGGACGGTTACGAGGCTACTGCCAAAATAAAAGAAATAAATCCTGAGGTTGTTGTAATTGCCCAAACCGCCTATGCATTGGCAGGCGACAAAGAAAAAATTCTGGCCGTGGGCTGTGATGACTACCTTTCAAAACCTTTTCCCGGAAAGGATTTATTTGAAATGGTTCGAAAATATTTTTGATAATAGTTGATTTTTCCAAAAAGCCAAGTTAACCTGAACTATTCATAAATTTATGAAAAAATATGTACCGTTAACGTTAACGGTAAAGAAAAATTATTAACTTTGCACTTAAAATTCATCTAAATCAAATTATTTATGATTCTTGGTTTATTAAAAGAACATGGCAACGAAACCCGTGTAGCTTTATTACCAGACATTGTACAAAACCTTATAGATCTTAAAGTTGAGGTTTTGGTGGAACAATCAGCCGGTGAAAAAGCATTCGCATCTGATTCAGATTATAAAGATGCAGGTGCATCAGTGGTTTCCCGAAAAGAAATTTTCGAAAAGGCAGAGGTGTTGTTACAAATTCAGCCTCCTGCCGGAGAAGACGTGAAAAACCTGAAAGATTCCCAGGTATGGATTAGTGCATTTAATCCACTTTGGGAAACTGACCTGGTTAAAACATTCAGGAAAAAAGGAATTACAACCTTCAGTCTCGATTCCATTCCGCGTACCTCAAGGGCACAGGCAATGGACATTCTTTCGTCGATGGCTACCGTTGCAGGCTACAAAGCCACCCTTGAAGCTGCCTTAAGACTGCCTACCTTCTTCCCCATGTTTATGACGGCTGCCGGAACCATACGGCCCGCAAACATATTGATTTTGGGAGCTGGAGTTGCAGGATTGCAGGCCGTGGCAACCTCACGGAAACTGGGTGCACAGGTTTATGTATTCGATGTTCGCTCTGCTGTAAAAGAAGAGGTGAAAAGTTTGGGCGGAAAGTTTGTTGAGGTGGAAGGTGCCAAAGAAGATAAAGATGCCGGCGGATACGCAGTGGAGCAAACCGAAGAATATAAAAAGAAACAACAGGAAGCCATTAATGCGCAGGCTATTAAATCTGACGTAATTATATGTACAGCACAAATTCCCGGAAGAAAAGCCCCTTTATTGGTTTCAAAAGAAACGGTTGAAAAAATGAAAAAGGGCGCAGTAATTGTTGACCTCGCTGCATCGTCAGGAGGAAACTGCGAACTGACCAAAAACGATGAAGTTGTTCAATTCCAGGGAAAAACAATTATCGGCCAATCGAATTACCCGGCACAAACTCCACTTGATGCCAGTCGCATGTTTGGCAAAAATGTTTTAAACTTCCTAAAACTTATTATTGCAGAAGACGGTGCACTGAATCTCAATTTTGATGATGACATTGTGAAAGGTACCTGTATTACACATAAAGGTGAACTTTTCAATGAACGTGTAAAATCAGTTATAGAAAACAACTAAAAAATACCTGATATGGAACAAATTTTACAGTATTTTTTCGAATACAAAGAAGCTATTTTTATTATCGCATTATCCATTTTTTTGGGTATTGAAGTGATTTCCAACGTTCCCGCTGTGTTGCATACCCCACTCATGTCGGGTGCCAATGCCATTAGCGGTGTAATTATTATTGGAGGCATTATCCTGGTTGGCCACGCCGATCTTTCCGGCTTTTCATTGGAACTTGTGCTTGGAATTCTGGCACTCATTTTCGGAACGCTTAATGTAGTTGGCGGGTTTGCCGTTACCGACAGGATGCTTGAAATGTTTAAAAAGAAAAAAAAGTAGGAAATCATGGATAAAGGAATTACATTATTAAATATAGCCGGTTTTACCGTTGGCGATACTTTGCTTGAATTAAGCTACCTGGTTGCAGCCTTGTTGTTTGTAGTTGGATTGAAAATGCTTTCACACCCCGAAACTGCCCGCCGCGGAAACCTTTGGGCGTTTGGTGGAATGGCTTTGGCAATGGTAACTACGCTTTTGCTGCATAAAAATCCTGAAGGTGAAGGCATTTCATTAACCAACATTTGGATTATTCTGGCGGCAATTGGTGTAGGTGCTGCCATTGGCTGGATGGTGGCCCGCAAAGTTAAAATGACAGCTATGCCGCAATTGGTATCATTGTACAATGCTACGGGAGGCGGTGCTTCTATGCTGGTTGCATTACTGGAGTACCCGGCCGCAGCAGCAGGCGATGTGGGGTCCATTGTGGTAACCGTTTTGGGATTAATCATCGGTGCCGTTGCATTTAGTGGCAGTATGGTTGCCTTTGGAAAGCTCGACGGAAGAGTGGGTGATATTATGAAACCATTTATGACCTACATCAATTTGGTATTAATGGTTTTAACACTCGGTTTGGGAGCTTTTATTGTAGCCTCCCCTAACCCACCAACTGAAATGATTTGGGCCATTTATGCTTTGTTTGGACTTTCACTGGTTTACGGGGTTATGTTTGTTATGCCCATTGGCGGCGCCGATATGCCGGTGGTAATTTCATTACTGAACTCTTTTACCGGTATTGCTGCTGCCATGGCTGGTTTTATTTACAACAACCAGGCAATGATTTTGGGCGGTATTTTGGTAGGTGCAGCCGGTATGATTCTTACCCTTTTGATGTGCAAAGCAATGAACCGTTCACTCATAAACGTAATTGTGGGTGCTTTTGGTGGCGGCGTTTCGGCAGCATCCGGCGAACAGGGAACCATAAAGGAGATTACACTTAGCGACGCAGCCGTTTTACTGAGTTATTCACAGCGAGTAGTCATCATCCCGGGTTATGGATTAGCTGTTGCACAGGCACAGCACATTGCCCAGGAACTTGATGAATTGCTGGAGAGCAAGGATGTAGATGTAAAATATGCCATTCACCCGGTGGCAGGTCGTATGCCCGGCCACATGAACGTGTTGCTTGCCGAAGCAGATGTTCCTTATGAAAAACTGGTGGAAATGGACGATATCAATCCGGATATGCCTAACGTAGATGTAGCTATTGTGGTGGGCGCTAACGATGTGGTAAACCCGGCTGCCTATAACGACCCGGGAAGTCCGATTTACGGCATGCCAATAATTGATGCACACCTGGCCAAAAACATCATCATAATGAAACGCGGTATGGGTAAAGGTTACGCAGGAATTGAAAATGAACTGTTTTTTAACGATAAAACCCGCATGTTGTTTGGCGACGCTAAAAGTTCGATTCAGAAGCTTGTTACTGAAATAAAAACCATGTAAAAGAATATTGTTTCAGCACTGATACAAAATAGATATTTTATAAAGGTTAAAAAGAAACCTCACTATTCGGGGTTTCTTTTTTATTTCAATAAAACATATATTTTTGTGGGGCAAAGATTTAGTTAATCTTGCGATAAATACAGAAAACGCTTACAATATGCCTGAAAAAACTAAAACCCGTTTTGCACCGGCTGAACGTGCTGAACAATATCAGTTAGAAACAGATTCCCTGGTATTTGCAAATAATATTATACTGAATAAAATCGCAGAAGCTGTTTCTACCATGCTGGTTATTCTGAACCAGCAAAGGCAAATTGTTTTTGCCAATAAATTATTTCTTGATTTTTTAGACCTTACAAACAGCAATAGCATAATAGGCAAGAGACCCGGTGAGGCCGTAAATTGTATTCATGCTTTTGCTGAAGAAGGTGGTTGCGGTACCAGCGAATTTTGTCGGACCTGCGGGGCAATTGGTGCCATTCTGGAATCGCAAATGGGACTGAAATCGGAAAAGGAATGCCGGATTGTTACCTGTTCACAAGATGCGCTCGATTTGCGGGTTACAGCAACTCCATATACCGATGAAAATGGCGAATTTACCATTTTTGCCGTTCATGACATCAGCCACGAGAAAAGAAGGGAGATGCTCGAGCGGGTTTTCTTTCATGATGTTTTAAACAGTGCCGGAGGAATTTCAGGCCTTTCATCCATACTTCAGGAAGTAAATGATGCCGGTGATATAAAAACAGTTGCAAAAACAATAAGCCGAGCTGCCAACAACATGATGGATGAGATACAGACTCAACGCCAGATAATTGCTGCAGAAAGAGGCGATCTTGAACCGGTACTGGCATTTTCTACTGCCATGACTTTACTGAATGATGTGGTTGACCTTTTTTCCAAACATGAAATTGTTAAAGATAAAGAACTCGTCATTAGTGAAAATCTTGATGACATTTCAATTTACACCGACCCGGTAATTTTAAGAAGAATATTGGGAAACATGGTAAAAAATGCATTGGAGGCATCACCTTCAAAAGCTACTGTTTCAATCTCGTTTCAGGAAAAAAAAGATACCATTCTATTTTCTGTGCACAATAACAGTTGGATTAAACGGGAGGTTCAGTTACAACTTTTTAAACGTTCATTCTCTACCAAAGGTGCCGGCAGAGGAATTGGTACTTACAGCATGAAACTTTTGGGAGAAAAATACCTGAAAGGAAAAGTGTGGTTCCAGAGTTCACAGGAAAAAGGTACTACCTTTTTTATTGCAGTTCCAAAAAATCTGGATTTGAAATAGCAACCCTACAAATTTTTCTCATATCTCAGATTAAACAGAATATGTGGTTCTGCGATTTGAGATTGTGAGATTTTTGTGTTTGAAAATATTCATAGGTTCCTACCGGAATATTTTAAGGAAAAAAATTTAATTTTTGAACAGTCGGAAAAACCTCCAATTTTTGATGCACCGGAACTTCATTCAACTTTCATGAGTTTCATAAAAAACTGGGGATTGAAAATACAATTTATTAACGCCGCCATCAATCAATGCGGTTGTATGGAAATATAACCCGCAATTTGAGATTTTCAAACCCTTAAATTTGCTTCACTGTTTATACTTTTATACCGAAATTTAAATTCTTTAAAATGAAACTATATATCGCAATCCTTACCATTGTAATGATTTCTGGTTGTTTCCGGGCAAACAAAAATGAAATAATGGAAAAGCAACCTTCGTGGGCGTTAAAATTTTCCGATGCGGTTCTGCACCGCAGCGACAGTCTGATTTATTACGACCGGGAAGTACCCAAATACGAATACGATTATGCATTTCTGGCATCGGCAATCGACAAATTGGGAGAACACGATAAAAAATATTCAGATTATGCGCGTGCATACATTGATTATTTCGTTCAGGATGATGGTTCCATTTCCACCTATAAAAAATCTGACTTCAACATCGACCGGGTAAGGCCCGGCCTGAATATGTTGGTTCTTTTTGAAAAAACAGGTGATGAAAAGTATAAAATAGCCGCCGAAACATTGGTTAACCAAATGGAAGAACATCCCCGAACCAAATCAAACGGATTCTGGCACAAAAAAAGCTACCCCTGGCAAATGTGGCTCGACGGGTTGTACATGGCTTCCCCGTTTCTGGCAAAATACGCCCAAATGTTTGATGAACCGAAATGGTTCGACGAAGTAACTTTTCAACTTCAACTGGTTTACGAAAAAACACTGGATAATGAAACCGGATTAGTTTACCACGCATGGGACGAAAGCCGAGAACAAAAATGGTGTAACCCCGAAACCGGGCAGTCTAAACATTTTTGGAGCCGTGCAACCGGCTGGTACATGATGGCCCTGGTTGATGTGCTGGATTATCTGCCTGAAAACCACAATGAAAGATCTTCAATAATTGAGATTCTGAATAAACTAAGCGAAGCCCTTTTAAAAGTTCAGGATAAAGAAACCGGATTGTGGTACCAGGTGCTCGATATGGGCGGGCGCGAAGGAAATTACGTGGAAGCCTCAGGTTCAGCCATGTTTATTTATGCTTTTGCCAAAGGCGCCAAAAATGGGTATCTGCCTGAAAATTACCTGGACATTGCTGAAGATGCATTTGATAGTTTAACCGAAAATCTGGTCATTCAGGACGAAGACGGTTACCCGACACTCACCAATACCTGCGGGGCTTGTGGACTTGGAGGAAATCCGTACCGGATGGGTGATTACGAATATTACATTTCTGAAAAACAGATAGATAACGACCAAAAAGGTGTGGCACCAGTGATATTGGCTGCCATCGAATTAAACAAATAGTATCTTGAAATTTTTCTTTTTTGGTTTATTTATTTCTATTTGGCAACAAGTCAGAACGTTCCCAAACAACAATTGATTCAATTTGCAAAGCTTGTTTAAATTCATTCTTTATAAAGATGAATTTTATTAAATTGCGACAAATAAAGATTACGGTCTGCGTAATGTTTTAGAGTTTTTTCAAACGAATAGAATTCGAGTGAAACAGTTACCAAAACTAATGTTACATGAAACAAAAACTACGAATTAAAGGGAATATGCTAAAATTTAATATTCCCAAATCAATTATTTCCATTTTGCTGGGAATATTGTTTTTACTCCCTGTAAGTGCCTTTTCAGGTACAAATGATGAGATAAGCAGGCAGGATTCCAGGGTTCAGGTTAGAGGAGAAGTTACTGACAACACCGGAGAATCAATTCCCGGGGTAAACGTTTTTGAAAAGGGAACTACCAACGGTGCTGTTACAAACATCGACGGAGTGTATGTTATTGAAGTTGCACCAACTGCAACGCTGGTTTTTTCGTTTGTGGGGTTTAAAACCCTTGAAGTTCCTGTTAATGGCCAAACCAATCTGAATATTGTAATGGAAGAAGATGTGGTTGGTTTGGATGAAGTTGTGGTTACAGCAATGGGCATCCGTTCCGAAAAGCGTAAGTTAAACTTTTCAGTTCAGTCGGTTGATTCGGAAGATTTAAACGAAGGAAGACAAACCAATTTTGTTGATGCCCTCCAGGGAAAAATTTCCGGAGTTGAGGTTTCAGGGACAGGTGGTTCGCCATCAGCATCTTCTCAAATTTTAATCCGGGGAATTTCTTCCATCAATCCGGCTCAAAATAACGAGCCGATTTTTATCCTGAACGGGATGCACATTTCCGGCGGTGCCTCAAAAGCAGCGGAAATGAACCCGAACGACATTGAGAACATTACCGTTTTAAAGGGCGCTGCTGCTGCTGCTTTATACGGGCAGGAAGCTTCAAATGGTGCCATAATCATTACCACCAAATCGGGCCAGATTGGCGAAATACGTGTAGAAGCCAGCGGTTCTGTTCAGGTGGATCAGGCTTACCGTGTTCCCGAAATTCAGCAAATGTACCTGCGTGGTTCTTTAGGTGTTTATCGCGAACAGTCGATGGGAGGCTGGGGCCCGCTGGCACCTGAAGGAACCGTTTTATATGATAATCCCGGAAATTTCCTTAAAACAGGTTTGTACCAAAAATATGACGTTTCAGTTTCAGGAGGTTCAGAACGTTTCAGTTCCTATACTTCAGGAAATTATGTTCGTCACGACGGGATTGTACCTTCTGATTACCTGGAACGCTACGGTGTTCTTTTTAAATCGAAGTACAATGTATCCGAGAAAGTTTCGGTTGATTTTATGGCCAACTTCGTTTCGCGTAATTCACGTGGAGGCGCCGGTTTAAGTTCTGCTTACCATTGGCCAATTGATGACGATGTTACCAATTATAAAAATCCGGATGGCACCATTCGCTGGTTGTATATCGACACAAATAACCGCTATAATTCGCCATTAAGTCCGCTGTGGTCGAGGTATGAAGATTCAGCACAGTACGATTCAAACCGTTCCTTATTGCAAGGTTCAGTAACATGGACGGTGATTGAAAACCTCAATTTAACAGGAAGGATCAGTTACGACCACACCGAATCGGAAAGCAAAACTATTGTAACACCACGCTGGAGCCTGGAACCGGGTCAATCCCCAACTTCGGAAGATTTGGACTACCTGGGTTCTTTTTTCTATTCCGACGGAAAAAGTTCAGTAGTAAATGGTGGCATTTTGGCCACTTATAACAAAGATATTTCAAATGATTTCGGTATGGAATTACTGGCCGGGGTTGATGTAAAAAGTTCTTACGGAAGGTCAGCCGGAATGGGAGGAAGGCAATTTATCGTTCCCGAGTTTTACAGCATCAACAATCTGGCTGACATTCGCCGGGAAAATATTACCATGAACCGCTCTGATAAAAATATGTACGGATATTATGGCGAAGTAAAACTCGATTATAAAGGAATTGCACAGTTTAGCGCCACCGGACGTAACGATCACTCCTCTACCCTTCCGGTAGAAAATCGTTCCTATTTTTATCCGTCCTTCAGCACGGGTATAATTTTTACTGAATTGTTTTCTTTACCTGAAAATATAATAAGTTTTGGAAAAATCAGAGCCAATTGGGCGCGTGTTGGTAAAGATGCTCCGCTTTACAGGTTGAACAACTGGTACAAAGCCATGCCACATCCCGATAATGGTTATGGCGTAGATCCAACCCGAAGCAGTAATCCGCATCTGGAGCCGGAAATGACAACATCGTGGGAAATTGGTGCCGACGCCCGGCTTTTTGGCGATAAAACACGGCTCGATGTGGCCTGGTTTGCAACAGCAGTTTCCAATCAGATTGTTGATGTTCGTGTTTCTCCTGCTTCCGGGAATATTCTTCAAACCCGTAATGAGGGCGACATTAAAAACGAAGGAATTGAAGTTTCCTGGGATCAGACCATGTTTGAAACCAGAAATTTCAGATGGAACATGATTACCAATTTTGGCCGCAGCCGCGGTACGGTTGAGGCCCTGCCAGACCAGTTGGTGGAAGTTTACCATTATGCAGGCCAGGTTAGCGACATCAGACCTACTGCATATTTACATGGTTCAACCATGGCACTTTCCGGGAAAGATTACCTGAGAACTGATGATGGTCGAATAATTGTAGATGAGCAGGGCCGCCCAAAAATAAATGCATCAAGTTCCTTGCTAATTGGTAACCGCGAACCTGATTTTACCGTTGGCTGGCTCAACCGTTGGAATTACAAATCGTGGTCGCTTTCGCTGATGATGAATTTCAGAAAAGGAGGCGATGTGGTAAATGGAACGCTGCGTAGTTTAATGTCTGGCGGACAGGCAAAAAATCTGGAAGATTACCGAAATCGGCAGATTCTTATTGATGGGATGGTTGAATTACCCGACGGAACATTCACTGAGAATACTGTCCCGGTTGTTTTTGACCAGACATTTTACCTGAATTATTATGCACCTGTTGGTTCCAACTTCGTGGAAGACGGTTCACTTATGCGCATTGGTTATGCAACTCTGTCATATAATGCTGGCAACATTGCTGAAAAAATCGGCATAAAAGGATTGAATTTCTCTTTAACCGGCCGAAATCTATTACTGCTTACCAATTATTCCGGTTCCGATCCGGTAGTTAACTACACTGGTAGCTCAGGCGGTACCGGAACTTTTGGAATCGATTATCTGGGAATTCCTAACACCCGGAGCTATACGCTAAATGTAAGTGCAACTTTTTAAAGGAAAATAATCATGAATAAAATAAAATATATACTGATTTTAATTGCATTGGTTACTGGTTTTTCCGGATGCGAAGATTACCTGGGTGACAATCGCGACCCCGACGGAGTGGATCAGGTGCCGGTGAATGAAATTATGCCTGTGGTACTTTTTTACACGGCGCTCGAAAATTACGATCACAGTGAATATGGAACTTACCTTGCCCAATGCCTCACTACTGCAGGCAGAAGCCAAACCGGTTCTCATGCCTACCGAAGTGGTTGGGAGTTTCTTGGAATGAACAGGCACCCACAATGGCGCAGACATTTTTACGATGTAGGAAGTAATGCCAAAGAATTGCTGCGGTTTGCTGAAGAAGAAAATTCTGTAAATTACCTGGCGCTGACTCGGTTACTCCGCCTGCTTTCCGTTCAGCAAACTACCGATGCTTTTGGCGACATGCCCCTGACTGAAGCATACCAGTCCTCTTCGCCAAAGTATGACACACAGGAAAGTATTTACGAATGGATGAAAACTGAAGCGGACGAACTCATCCAGTTGTTCGACAGCCCTGAAGTTACGCAATCAACCAACAGGCCAATGGGACAGAATGTTGACCGGGTATTTGCTGGTGATATGGAAAAATGGAAGCAGGTTTTACTGGCTGTTAAAGCCCGTATTTTGCTGCGCGATTTACCCAATTTGAATACCGGCAATGCCAATGCAGTTTTAACGGCTGCTGAACAAGCACTTTCGGGTTGGAGCGATCCGCGTTACAAATTCGATGGAGGCTCAAGCGTTGAGAAAAACTGTATGTGGGGAAGAAATAACAAACCGGTCAATTCATGGGAAAGCCGGTCCAACGATTTACTGGCTGCCATTCCCTCTAAATTTTTAATTGAAAACTTGATGGGCTTCAATCCTGAAACCGATGAATATACTGACCCGCGATTACCTTACATTATGGAAGCCCGTACAGATGATGCCGGTGTGGTTAAATTCAGGTACCTCGAAAGCAATTCAGGAATGCCGCCAACACATAAAATTGAATGGTATCCTGATTTGTATGAATCTGTTTTAACAACCGACACGTCAACCATTACATTCATTACCCGCGAAGAACTTCATTTTATTGCTGCCGAGGCTGCTTACTGGGCTCAAAACAAAAACAAAGCAGCAGAACATCTTCTGCTTGGAATTGAATCGCACATGCATCGATTGCAGGTTCCGCAGGAAGAAATTGATGCCTACCTGAATAATTCAGAATTAGTTCCGGGTTCTTCCAATATTGATCTCAGCCACATTATGATGGAAAAATACAAAGCAATGTATTTGCAGGTTGAACAGTGGAATGATTTGCGCAGGTACGGCTACAGTAACGACTTAAATGGTAAAACATTTGACAATACTGTGATTTATCCGGGACTGAGGCGGCCACACAATTTGTACGAAGCATACTGGGCTGAAGAAAACCAATGGATTCAGCGAATCAATTACGATCCTGAAACTGAGGAAAAATATAACCGGGAAGAACTTATCCGTCTGGATGCATTTAGAAATCCGGAATGGCTTAAAAAACCCATGATTTGGGCACCACAAAACTAAATCGGAAAGGAGAAAATTATGAATACAAAGAAATTATTCAATACGATATCAGCCGGAAATTTTCTAAAATTTCTGGTAATGGTAGTTTCGGTTTTACTGCTGAAAACTTCTTGTACCATTAACGATCCGGTGGCAGATATTTCATCGCCGGGATACATGGCAGCAAGCATATACTGGGATGTACCGGTTACCAACGTCAGCGCCGGAAATGAAGTTACGTTTTATGCCGAATACTGGTCAGTTGACAATAGTTACAATTACCTGGGTGTTTGGTACAATGTGAACAAAAATCTGAAATATAAATTGACCTACCCGCCAAACGGATACACTTTTACACTCGACTCTTCGTCGCTGGTTCGCGAATTACTGGAAATTAAAACCTTCCAACATTCTGAATCAAATTACGATACAGAAAATAAGGCATTCGTTATTGAAGACAATTTTCCGGTAAGCTATACCCTTTCATCCCTGGAATATAAAAATCCGATATCGTACAACCAGGAACAGTTTAACCAGTTAATTCCGGAACATGTTAGGGCGCAATTTGTAAATAACCTTTTTCCCCAACTTATTTATCAGGATTTCAGGACTTTGCTGGTTACAGACCGTCAGATTGTGGATAATGAAATCTTTGAAGAATATTTTGATACAGAAATAATTGGCGAAGAAACTTTTCGAACAATAAAGCCGGAGGCGGCAAGTGCACTTCGTTCGCATTTGAATGAAGTGCCTTTTAGTGCTTTCATATACAATAAAAACAGGCAGTACTACGCAGTTGAATTTACGCAAGGATATCAACTGAATGCACGGTTTAGGATAGTTAATGGAAACGATGTGGAAAATTTGTCTGAAGTAAAAACAATTACGGTATTGTAAAAATTACACCTTTAAAACGATTGATTATGAAACGATTTAGAATATATTTATTACTTTCAGTAATTGTCGCCGGTTTGGGTTTATTCTCCTGTGAGCAGGAAATATCGCCTGAACTTTTTCCATCAGCCGAATATGATTTCACCTATTCGGCATCTTCACTTCATTATGTGGTAGGCGAAGAAATTATGTTCCTGAATCTTTCTGCCAAAGGTTCGTCATGGGCATGGGATTTTGGTGATGGAACAACCTCAAACGAGCAAAGTCCTGTTCATAAATATACATTGCCAGGAACTTACACTGTTGTATTAACTGTTGATGGTAATTATCGGGTTGAAAAGAAATTAATGATTAGCGATATTGTGCCAGTGGTGAATTACACTTCAACCGATCCTGTAATTGTGTTCAACCAAACCCAGGTTTCTTTTGATGTTCTGCTGGAAAACCCGGAGAACAAACCTGTTGAATACAACTGGAAGTTTCCTTCAGGAACAGTTGGGGAAGGTGTTGATGAAGGCGGAAACAGTTCTCATGAATCCCCCTCCGTAGTTTTTGGAAGCATTGGCAGTCAGATAGTCTCGCTTACCATTACCATTGACGGCAAAGACCTGACCCCGGTAAATGTAAATGTAAAAGTAAATTATAACTCGCCTGCAAAAACCCTTTATTATGCCGTGAAGGGCGGAAATATTATGGCTAAAAAAATTATTGACGGCATTGAGCCTGAACTGAATAATTCATTCGATATGGGGTATCGCTCGGGAAAACATCCGCTAACATTACAATTTAGCGGCGACTGGCTTTATGTTTTCGATGCCGGAACCCGATTTGCATTTGTGGCAGAACCAGATTATTTCACTGCTGGTGATGGCGAAATTTTTGTAATTGCTCACGATGGCTCCCGGAGAGAATCTGTTTTGGAAAATTTTGGAGGCAATACTTTCCTCGATTTTTATTATGGTTACATCGACGAAGATGCTGGGCTTATATATTGGGCCGACCGGCGCGAAGGAATTTTCAGAACTCCGATTGACACCCGGAATAAAAAGTTTTCGTTAGACGAATTCGGCTATTTTGTTCGCAACACATGGCTTGGTTACTATGGACAAGGCATCAGTTGGGGTAACACAAACGGCACGTTTACCAAATACAACGGACAATGGTGGTGGGCGAAACATTCCACCGGTTCGGGTATTTGGAGATTTACTGAAAGTGATATTCTTGGCCGCGACAGAGTAGATGGTGACCCGGTGCCAGCGGCAGGCAGTATTCACCGGAATTTTGGTGTTCGCTCTTTTGTTATCGACGATATTAACCAAAAACTATACCTGGCCGACAGCCGTTACAAAATGATTGTACAAAGTAATCTTGATGGTTCCGGTTTAAAAGTAATTGATAATTCACCATTTGATGGCGAAGGTGGCGAAACAGAAGGAATTTTTGTAACCGGAATGGCATTGGATGGCGAATACCTGTACTGGGCCTATCGTGGACCACAACCGCCTGCTGGTTCCGATCCTGAAGAATACTATCAGGCTAATCCTTTACATCGGTCTGGTATTAAGCGCATTAAACTTACCGACGCCAATCCGGTGGTGGAATACTTTATTGAAGGCGTGGAGGCCTACGGAATAGCCATCGACCAATTGGCCAGGTAATTTGTGCCTGAATAATAATTTGTGAAAAGGATTTTTCTGCTGAAGGGAATTTTTTTTCACAGATTTTTGGCAAGTAAATACTTCCGGTTCATTTTATCCGGAAGTAAAAAGTTCGATGTTATGAGAAATTTCAACATCATATTTAGTTTTTTATTTATTGGCTGGTTGTCTGTCACAGCACAGGACAGCCTTTTAATTCAGGGTGTTAAATACAAATCCGATACACTGATTCACCGTCATGACGTTGGTTTGGGAACCATGCACACCTATTACAGGTTACCTGATCTGCCTTTGCTGATTAACGTTTTGGAAATTGACGCTCAAAATCCTTTTATTCAATTTGAAACCTGTTTAAGCCACGATACCATCAAAGGTCTGGAACGGCCATCGGCTATGGCTTTGCGCAAATCAGAGCAAGGACATACAGCATTTGCTGCCATTAACGGTGATTTTTACAACACGGTTTCGCCCAACCAAGGACATCCGGTTAACGGACAGGCGTTGCAAGGCGAGCTGGCAAAAAAAACACACAGTTCGAGACCTGTCATTGCATTTACTGATGAAAAGTACCCATTTATTGATGTAATGACTTTCTCAGGAACATTTTTTCACGATACTGAATCATATCCGGTTTCAGATGTAAACAACATCCGGAATACCGATGATCTGATTGTTTTCAACAGCTATTTTGGCAGCACTACACGCACAAATCAATGGGGAACTGAGGTGGTTACTTCATTAAAAGAAGGTTCGTGGAAACTCAACCACAAAATGCAATTAAAGGTTGAAGAGATTCGTAAAAACCAGGGTTCCACTCCCATTCCTCAAAATAAAGTCGTTCTTTCAGGTAACGGAATTGCTGCTGCCTTGCTAAACAATCTGAATCCTGGGGATACGGTTGAACTTGAATTGCAGATGAAATTGAAAAGTTTGCCTGAACTGGCTCCAAAAATTACCGAACTTATTGGAGGCGACAGGGCTATTTTGAAAGATGGTGTGGTGCAGGAAAACAACTGGCCTGAATTGCACCCACGCACAGCAATTGGATTTTCATCTGATAAATCAAAAATTATAATGGTTGTGGTTGACGGTCGCTCTAATTATTCAAAAGGAGTGAGTACAAAACAGCTTGCCGATATTATGAAACAATCGGGTGCTGCTGACGCTTTGAATCTCGACGGTGGTGGATCTTCGGTGATGGTGGTACGAAATGAGATAAAAAATACGCCATCCGATGGTATGGAGCGGGCTGTAGGAAATGCATTGCTGGTAATTTCCACCGCAATTCCCGGCGAAGCAATTTCCATGCAACTCAATGCCGACCACATTACTATTCCATTTGGAAAAAAATACCAGGTAAAAGGAAGCACATTCGACGTAAACGGGGAAGTTGTTCAGTATTTAAATACAACAAATATTGATTACCAGGTTATTGGAAATATTGGTGAAATTGATGCTGACGGTCTGTTTACTGCTTCAGGTATTAGTGAAACCGGAGCAGTGGTGGGAACCTGGAACGGAATTTCTGATACCATGCAGATAAAGCTTATTCCGGTTGAAGATGTTTCATTCTCTGTAAATTCGCTGGTAATTGACCATTTAAACGAATATACTTTTAAAGTTTACGGTACAGGAACAAACGGTGACACTTACCAAATGGACAATGACATTGTGCATTTTGCCTCGGCAGATACAACTATTGGTAAAGTTTCCAGCCATGGCGTTTTCAGAGGAAAAACAGATGGACTGGTGGAAATTATTGTTTCTACTGGAATGGAAAATCAAATGGATACGTGCCTGGTGAGCGTTGAGATTGGCAGGGGAAATGTCCTGCTTGATGATTTTTCTGAACCGGATTCGTGGGATGTTTCACTGAGTCAGATTGACAACGTTTCGCTTACCAGAGAAATCCATCCGGTTTACAACGAAGAAATGCTGAAAGTGGATTATGGTTTTACTTATTCAAACCGAACCGCCAGCATTACACTCAGCAAAGAAATAGATATTTACGGCATGCCCGATTCACTTTATATGGAAGCCGCCGGAAGCGGATACCGTTCTTCATACTATTATGTGCTCGACCATTCTTACGGTTTGTGCCAGGTTCCGGCAATTTCAGACAGTACACTGCAAAAAAAGAAAGCTGCCATTCGGACCAGTCAGTTTAAACAGGAAGATTATCCCATTCCCCTGGCAAGTATCCGGTTAAATGTGGAACGCGATCCATCATACGTTTCAGGCAATAATTACAACGGAACATTTTGGTTAAAAGGAATTTATGCGGTTTATCCTGAAAAAGACGTGCAGAATCAATTAATTATACCGAAACAAAAATTAGAATTGCTGGTTTTTCCCAATCCGGCGACAGATGGATTTTATATTCAGACAAACCAAAACGAACCGGGTTTGTTTCAATTGAAAATGTATGTCATTACAGGAGAATTAATCAGAAATGAAACCATTAACATCAGCGAAAATGGAAAAACTCCATATATTCAGGTAAAGGATTTACAACCCGGCATCTATTTTATTTTTCTGAAAGGAGATAAATCAACATTTGCCGGCAGAGTAATTGTTTCACCATAGTGAGTAAATAAATGAAATTCAATAAAACAGATAGAAAATAAAGCTTATGATTCGAAATTTTACCTTCATTATTTTATACATTTTCTTAGCCGGAACAGCTTTCCATTCCGAGGCACAAATTCCCAAACGCGAAATGCGGGCCTCTTGGCTGACTACTGTTTGGGGACTCGACTGGCCCAAAACCAAAATTCCTACGGGTGGAGGCAATTTATATATCAACCAGCAGAAAGATCAGCTTATCCGTATTCTCGATTCCATGCAGTTAGCAGGTATGAATGCTGTTTTTTTCCAGGTTCGGTCCGAATGTGATGCCATGTATCCGTCAAGTTACGAACCCTGGTCTGCACATTTGGTTGAAACCCGCGGAATGGATCCCGGTTACGATCCACTGCAGTTTGCCATTGAAGAAAGTCATAAACGGGGTCTGGAACTTCATGCGTGGCTCAACCCTTACCGGTTTGAATCGGTTGCAGGTAAGTATGCCGGACAGCCAGGAGATTACAGTCAAACCAATCCTGAATGGGTGCTTTCTTACAGTGGCGGCGGTTCAATTCTGGACCCTGGAAATCCAGGAGTCCGGGAGCGAATTTCAGACATTGTGGAAGAAATTCTTTTGAATTATGATGTTGACGGAATTGTTTTCGATGACTATTTTTATGCGTACGGGGGCACTCCCAATTCTCTCGATCAATATTCGCAAAACAACTGGAAACCGTCGTCTATGGATTTGCATGACTGGCGTCGCGATAATGTAAACCAAATGGTTGCAGATGTTTACGAAACCATACAGCAAAATAAACCATGGGTGACTTTTGGCGTTTCACCTTTTGGAATCTGGACCACAGATCCGCAGGTGGCGGCCACTTACGGACTCACACTTCCAGTTGGAATAACCGGAATGGATGCGTACAAATCCATTTACTGCGATCCTGTTGCCTGGCTAAATGAAGGAACGGTAGATTACATTTCTCCGCAAATTTACTGGCCTACCACAAGCGATGGGCAGGATTACAAAAAACTTGCTCCCTGGTGGTCGGATGTAGTGAACCATTTTGGCCGTCATCTTTATGTAAGTCATTCTCTGTCAGATCTGGATGAATCGGATTACCCACCTCCTATGGCATTAAAATCAGCGTACAGCGATTTTTTGCGAACGGAATTGAGGGGTCTTTCCATGATGGAATATTTCTCGAAAATGAGTGCCAAAACCTCAGTTGCCGGATATGATCCTTCCGAATTTGGATTGCAAATTCAGTGGAACCGCAATTCAGACAAAAACCAGGCGCCAGGAAGTGTCTTTTTCCGGGCTACTATGTTTTACCGGCAGGGATTCATCAACTATTTGCGTACCCACGAATATGAAAACAGGGCTTTGCCGCCTGTGAAACCATGGAATGCTTTTGAGAACCGTTCATTACCGGAAAACCTCAGGGTTGAAAACGACAGTCTGCTTTGGGATTCACCGGAAGAAAATGTACGGTTTTCGGTTTATGCCATCCCTGAAATAATGGCAAACCAACCCGGTAATTTTACAGATGGAAGGTATTTGCTGGAAATGACTTATTCCACTGCTTTCGACTTAACAAAATTTCAGGATTTAATTGAAGACCATATATTTGCCGTTGCTGTTTTCGACCGAAACGGGAATGAATTTCCACCTGTAATGCAGAATTATGAACCCGAAGAAAACCAACCGGTTGCGCTCTTATATCCGGCAAACGGACAGGCAGTTTTTCCCGGATTTCAGTTTTCGTGGGAAGAAGTTGAAAATTCTGAATTTTACATTATTGAGGTTGCCGCAGATACACAGTTTACAAATGTTATTTATCGGAGAAATATTACTGAACCCCAATTTTCATCCTCGAATATCAGTTTACAGGAAAATGCCAGGTATTATTGGAGAGTTTTCACACGAATGCCCGGAGTTGAAGACGAAATTTCAGAAATCCGAAATTTTCAGTTGCAGGAAATTCCACGACCTGAGTTGGTTTATCCTGAAAACGAAGCAGCGGGTGTGGAACTCAAACCAGTGATTGAATGGGAACCTTTTGATGAAGCGTTTACCTTCAGAATACAAATTTCAACCAACAGTTTATTTACTGGTGTAATTTTCGACCAGGATTCCATTGAAGGAAACTCTTATGAACTGCCACCCGGAACCATTTATTCTTATTCCACCTACTACCTCAGAATGCAGGCAATAAGTGGTGATTCAGTAACTTCCTGGTCCGATATCATCCGGTTTTTCACGGTAACTTCTCCCCCTTCGGTTCCTGTAATTATTTCACCAAACGAGAGTGAAACCGTTACCGGGCCAGAGGTTTCAATTTCTGTTTTGGAAGATGAACTGGCAAAAGGTTTCACTTTTCAACTGTCCAATTCAGAAACTTTTCCCTGGAACAACCGCCTCCAGCATTCGGTTGATGCTCCGCTAAATACGCTGGTTCTGGACGATCTGAACCAGGGAACATGGTACGTGAAAGCCCGTGCCAATTATGGCTCATCTTCTTATACCGACTGGTCGGAAGTGGTTTCGTTTTCATTGCTCATTACTTCGGCAGATAAAATTGCACATGCTGAACTGAAGCTTTCCGCTCCTACATTCCTCACATCCGAACCACTGAAAATCAGTTATGTTCTGCCACGGGATTCGCGCGTACGGTTATTTATTACAGACCTTACCGGCAAGCGGATTAAACTGGCTCAGCATTCATTCAAAATAAAAGGAAAACACACCGTAATGCTGGATGGTGCCGATTTACCTCAGGGATTATATTTGCTGACTCTTGAAACAGGTTATGGGAAAAAAACGTTGAAACTGGTTAAATAAATATCTGTATTTGAAGGTACTACTTATGAATTTGATAAAACTAAAAATCAGAACAATGAAATTTTTACTCTTTGTTTTTATGTTCATTTCTGCTTTTGCATTTGGCCAACAGGTTGAAGTGTCAAAAATGGAAAAAGTTACCATTCCCGGAAATCAAAAATTTTATCATCCGCAATTTGATCATTCGGGGGAGAAACTTTTGCTAACATCTGAAAATTACCAAGGTCTCCATTTGCTGAAATTGCAGGAAAACAACCTGCAGAAAATTTCAGATGCCGATGGTGCCGGGTATTCACCCAAATTTTCGTGGAATGATGAAACCGTTCTTTTTCAGGAACAGGAATACATTGAAAAACGACGCTTTACGAAGTTGAAGGCTTGGAATTTAACAACAGAAAATACTAGGCTGATTGAACCTGCTGTGCGAAATCTTTCAGTTCCTATGATTGCCGGGAACCGTGTTTTATTTCGCTCAGACGAGGGATTAAAAAGCGCTGTGGTTGACGAAACGCAGCCCGACAGAAGTGATGAAATTTTTGCCGGGATTGAAAACCAGCAGCTCGTGCTTTATCGGGGAGAAGAACGACTTGTGATAAAACCCTATGAAAGTGAAAGTTACATTTGGCCTTCAGTTTCTCCAGACAGGAAGCATGTACTTGCTTATGCTATGGGAAAAGGAGCTTTCATAAGCGATTTAACCGGAATGGTGCTGGCAGAGCTGGGACAAATTGAGGCGCCGGTTTGGGCCGGAAACGATTTTATAGTGGGCATGGTTACCAAAGACGACGGACATCAGATTCTGGAATCTTCCATTGTTGCGGTTCATCCGCTGAGCGGAGAACAACAGGTTTTATCCTCTGAAAATGTAATTGCCATGCATCCTGATGTTTCTGCAAAAACGCAGAAAATTGTTTTTCACACCCCAGACGGGGAAATTTGGTTCATTCATTATCAGTTAATCCGGTAAGTGATGAAAAGAATTTTGTTTCTGATTTTATTTCCCTTCTTTTTGCTGGTTTCCAATGTGATGGGACAAAACCTGGAAGGAGTGAAAATTTATGTAAATCCCGGGCATGGCGGATTTAATTCCGACGACCGTAATGTTCCCATTCCACCTTTTGCTCTGGGTGACACAGCAGGATTTTGGGAGTCGAAAAGTAATCTGGTAAAAGGATTACATCTTCGCAAATTACTCGAAGCGGCTGGTGCAGAAGTGATTATGTCGCGTACTCAGAATCGCACTGAAGATGACAGGCCGCTTTCAGCCATTGCCGAAGAAGCAAATGTAAACCAGGTTGATTTTATGATTTCCATTCACAGCAATGCATTTAACAGTGTAACCAACTATGTACTTCAGCTTTTTCATGGGTGGGACAATGACCCGATTCTGCCACAAAGTATGGATGTGGCCAATCTTTTTTGGGAAAACCTGATTTCCAACGAAACCTCACACTGGACAAACAGCAGCCGGCTGGTGCGCGGTGATAAATCATTTGCCCCGCCAGACTGGAACGGCTATGGCGTTTTGCGTCCGTTAACCGTGCCGGGCCTGATTTCCGAAGGTTCGTTTCACGATTACATCCCTGAAACCTACCGGCTGATGAACCGTGAATACAAAAACCTGGAAGCGTGGCATTTTTACAAAGCATTTCTGGAATATTACGAAGGCGGAATTGATCCAAATGGTAAAATTGCCGGTTTTGTTAAGGATAGTTTTCGCAAGGTTACCGATTATTATACGGCTGCCAATTCCAAAGATCAGTGGCTTCCGGTAAATGGGGCAAAAATTAAACTGCAGCCCGGAGATTTGGAATACACTGTTGACAGCCTGAATAACGGATTTTTTCTTTTCGATAACCTGGAACCTGGAATTTATCAGCTTGAAATTGAAGCAGAAAAATACATTACTCAATCTTTCGATTCATTGGTAGTTGACTCCAATAATGTTACCTACCAACTGGTTTACCTGGAGCAAGACCGTTCAGATTCCATGATGGTACTTGAATATGCGCCAAATGTTGAATCAGGGGAAAGAGTTTCTGCGGCAACTCCCGTTATTTTTCATTTTAACTTTGAGGTGAACCGCGAATCATTTGAAAATGCTTTTTCCATTTCCCCTGAAGTTGACGGAACATTTTCATACGAAAACCAGGAGCGGACTGCGTTTTTTACACCAGATTCACCACTGGATACTTCAACGATTTATACCGTTCTGCTTGATAAAAGTGTTGAGCACATTGGCGGACTTCCAATGAACGAAGATTTCACCTTTTCGTTTTTAACCGCAATGAAAAACCGGTTGTCAATAGTAAATAATTACCCACGCGATGGAATGAAAAATGTGTACGAAAACACCCAGGTCAGAATTCATTTTGATGGCCGGCTGGTGGAAGAAAACCTGAGCAACCTTATTTGGCTGGAAGATTTGCAGGGGAATATTTTAAACGGAACAGGAATAGTAGTCAATACTTTTGAGGGAAACATAGGTTCCTATGCATTCAATCCTTCAGGTTTGGAGGCAGGCGGAAGTTATATTCTGAAATTAAGTCCTGATTTAACAGATACTGACGGACTTAAATTAGGGGAAAGCATAGAAATTTTATTTGAAGTTAAACCTGTGGATGAACCGGGAACCAATGTTGTGTTTGATTTTGAACAATCTGCCCTTACATGGACCGTGGACATTGAAAACAGCCTGAACATAAACGAGGGAGCGGGCAATAGAATTCTGCGTTACAGTACCAATAAACTTTTCGACGGATATAGTTACCGGCTTTTGTATGATTTTAATGCTCCTGAAGCACAAATAGTTGTCCGTCCCCCTGAACCGTTTTTCAGTGTACTGGACAGTCAGCATATTGGAATGTATATTTATGGAAATCTGTCGGATAACCAACTGTTTATACTTTTCGAAAAAGATGGAACTGAACAAGAAATTCTGATAACAGACATTGATTTTGCTGGCTGGCAATTTAAAACCTGTACATTGGAATTCCCTGAAAAAAATGGACAATACGATTTTTTCGGTTTCAATTTGGTTTCGGGCCAAACTCCTTTTTCTGCAACCGGAATAATTATTTTCGATAATTTATTGGTATCCGATTCTGTATTTACATCATCAGAAGAAGTTGCAAAAAAAGAAAATAGTTTAAAAATCTATCCGAATCCGGCCACAAACCATATTCATATCCAAATGGAAACGGAAGAGGCCAATATTTCTTATGAAATATATGATTTGCAGGGAAAAATTATGCAAAGAGGAATAACAAATTTTACAGGGGGAAAAAGTCAGATAACCTTTTCATTTCATGCATCAGGTGTTTTCATTTTATCTTTTGAACAGGAAGGTAACAAAAATCGAAGATTATTTTTAAAAAAATGAAACATTAACAGAAGAAGGGAGTAATATAGGTTGTTCATTGAAATTTTTGAAAATTGTTGAAGAAGAATTCGGAATTGCGACCCGGTTTTAGTAAATTGCAAAGAAAGCGACTGAATAGAAATAATACTGTTTATATTTAATAATTGTCGAACTTAAATTAATGATTATGAGAAATTTTACTTTTTTGTTTTTCTTTTTGTTGATTGGAGCAATAACTTTTGCCCAGCAACCAGTAGTAACCCCTGTCTGGGATAATTCAGCTTATGGAAATGCCGACTGGAGTGCAGGATTTCCGGTAGGTGAGGAAATTCCTGAATGGATGGGCGGCACTACCGAACGTGGAATGACGCATTATGATGGAAAACTGTATATTGTTTCCAGAAATGCCAATCCACCTGTACTTGTTGTTCTTGATGCAGCAACCGGAAATCACCTTGAATCTATGCCAATCGACACCTCCGTGGTGAAAGGCGGCACATTTAATGTGAATGACATTGCCATAACACCATCAGGGAAAATTCTGGTAGCCAACCTTGCTACAAATACCCACACCCAACCTTTTAAAGTTTATGTGCTTGAGGAAGACGGTGAAGGTGGTCTTGATGCAACAGTTCTGCTGGAATGGAATTCGCAAGATACCATCGACGGAGTTGAACAACCATTCCATCGTTTGGGCGATGGTTTTACCTTTTATGGTGATGTTTCCGAGGAAGAAGATGGATATGTTATTGTAGGTGATGCCAACGGCGCTGCTGTTGAACCCATTGTTTTCAAATGGGATGTTCAGGCCGGTGTGGTTGCTGCTGAACCAACAAAAATTGTGCTGCAGGAAGTTTATCCGGCACCTGTAGAAGGTGCAATTGCCAAGCTGGGAATTTCACCCCGTATTTGGCCACTTGACAATGACTTTTTCTGGGCAGACGGACACAGTGTTTATCCTGCGTTATACAACATGCAGGGAGAACTGATTTCAACCTTCACAGGAGAATTTAAACCGATTACAGGCGGAATTTCCGGTGTAGCATTCTTTTCATTCAAAGACCATGATTTTATTCTGGCTCCAACTACAAACCATGTTACAGTGCCGCCTGCAGCCTTCCAGTTGTTTCTGATTCCAGAAGCTGGTGCTGAAGAAGCTGACTCAATTGCTGTATTTCCGGAACGTGGTCTGGGTTTAAATACCAATGCATCTTATGCGGCACCGCTTGCCGTTGATGTACAGGAAGATATGGTTATGATGTATATTATGTCGCCAAACAACGGCATTGCGGCATACCAGCTTACTATAGAAGCAGAACAGGAAGTACCAGGTCTTTGGAATTTCAGTACCAGTGCATTTAACGCATTGGGCGATGTGGCTGCTGACACAACAATCAACGGATTAACCATTTGGGCTAAAGATGACCGCACAGTTACCGTTGATGAAAACGGAAAAACATTAGGTGATCTGGAATTTACTCACCGCCTAAAACTGAACGGAAGTGGTAAATTAAATGAAGATGGTTCACCTTACGGTAGAGTAATTTCATTTGATGTGGAAGGAAACACCAATATCAGAGTAGCTGCAATGTCAGGCAGCAGTAGTTCCGACCGTGTGCTGAATATTGCATACGGAACTCCCGGCAATGTGTTTGCAACATTCAATGCATTGGGTGAAGAACTTACTGACAGTGTATTCTTCTATCACGGAGATGCTACAACTATCTATCTGTATTCCGAAGACAGCGGAATTAATTTTTACATGTTACATGCAGAATCAGTTCCAACAAATGTGGATCTAACCAAAGTGCCGGAATTGAGGGTTTATCCAAATCCGGCTACTGACAGGGTTTTTGTTAAATTAAACAAACCGACCCAGGTAGCGATATACAATTTGGCTGGTAGTATGGTTAAATCAAGGTTGATTGAATCGCAAAACGATTTCATCAGTGTGAGCGACTTGCAACCCGGCATTTATCTCATTAAGTCACAATTTACCAATGATTTCACACAGAAATTAATTGTAAGGTAAACATTTGAAAAAATGATACTTTGAAAAAGACCGACTGATTCAGTCGGTCTTTTTTTTGACCATTTTAAAAATGAAATATTTGATTTTTAATCGAAATTCAGTTTTAATAAGGTAGTTTGGGACAATAATCCCGTAATCTGATATTTATTGCCCCCATTGAGAATTATCCACTCTTTATCTGGGAAGATGAATAATTTAATTTATTCTGATTATGAGTAGATTGCAAATAATTATTCATTTTAAAAATATTACCTATGAGACGATTATTTACATTTATTTTATTTGCAACCCTCTGTTCTGTTTTTGTTAATGCCCAGGAATGGAATATCAGCAATGCTGAATTTAACGAGCTGGGTACACTTAGTGAAACAACCGTTGTTAACGGACTGACCATTTGGGCACATTCCGAAAAAACGGTAACTATCGATGCCAATAATAAATCGCTTGATGGTATGGAATTTACCCATCGGTTGAAACTTGGCGGAGTAGGAGATTTCGATGAAAACGGGCAACCTCTCGGACGTGTTTTGTCTTTCGACGTTTCTGGCGATTCAAAAATCACTGTAATGGGGATGTCATCAAGCAGTGGCGAAGACAGAGAATTAAATCTGGCAATTGGCCATAAAGACTCCATTTTTGCAACTTTTCCGGCTCTCGGCCCTGAAATTTCAAAGGGAGAATATAATTATTCAGGCGGACCGGAAACAATCTATCTGTATTCACCAGGCAGCGGTGTAAACGTGTATTATTTGAAGGCAGAACCTGAACAAACTACAAGAGATTGGAACATTAGCAGCGAAGACTTTAATGCACTGGGTACAGTTAATGAAACAACTACTGTTAACGGGCTTACCATTTGGGCACATTCCGAAAAAACGGTAACTATCGATGCCAATAATAAATCGCTTGATGGTATGGAATTTACCCATCGGTTGAAACTTGGCGGAGCAGGAGATTTCGATGAAAACGGGCAACCTCTCGGACGTGTTTTGTCTTTCAACGTTTCAGGCGATTCAAAAATCACTGTAATGGGGATGTCATCAAGCAGTGGCGAAGACAGAGAATTAAATCTGGCGATTGGCCATAAAGATTCCATTTTTGCAACTTTCCCGGCTCTCGGCCCTGAAATTTCAAAGGGAGAATATAATTATTCAGGCGGACCGGAAACAATCTATCTGTATTCACCAGGCAGCGGCGTAAATGTGTATTATCTGAAAGTTGAAGAAGCCATCGAAGAAACTACCGGCAGTGATTGGAACATTAGCGCCGAAGACTTTAATGCTCTGGGAACCCTCACGGAAAAGACAGTTGTAAACGGACTGACCATTTGGGCACATTCCGAAAAAACGGTAACTATTGATGCCAATAACAAATCGCTTGATGGCATGGAATTTACTCATCGGTTAAAACTGGGCGGAGTTGGAGATTTTGATGAAAACGGACTTCCACTTGGTCGTGTGGTTTCTTTCGAGGTTGAAGGAAACACTGAAATTACGGTAATGGGTATGTCATCCAGCAGTGGTGAAGATCGTGAACTGCAACTTGCTGTAGATCATAAGGATTCCATATTTGCAACCTTCCCGGCTCTCGGACCTGAAATTTCAAAAGGTGTTTATTCTTATACCGGCGGGGCAGGTACCATTTTTCTGTATTCTTCGAGCAGCGGTGTTAATATTTATTACCTGAAAGCTGAGCCTTTAACCACCTTTGCGAGTCCTGAAATACAGAAAAAACAAGTAGTTCGTGTTTATCCGAACCCGGCAACCGACAGGGTTTTTGTTAAAGTGAACGAACCAACACAGGTTGCAGTTTACAATCTGGCAGGTAGCATAGTTAAATCAAGGTTGATTGAATCACAGAACGATTTCATTAACGTTTCTGATTTACAGCCCGGTATGTATCTAATTAAGTCACAGTTTACCAATGATTTTACTCAGAAATTAATTGTAAAATAAACGATAAAATTTGAAATAACAGAAAAGACCGTCTGGTATCCTGACGGTCTTTTTTTTTCGCAAAAAAATTGCTTTCAGCGGGTTGTAGGATACCTCAGCATTTAATTCCCAAATAACTTAAATGTTTCCTTTTTTGAGGGTGAAGTAATGGCAAGGATGCAAATACCTTTCAAATTTTTTTGCAGCGGAATTTTGATTTGTTGATTCCCCTGAATAACTTCAGCTTTTCCAGAATATATTTTTTCACCGGTAATCGAATACACGGAAATTTGAATCTCCTGATTTTTTGAGCCATTTATACAAATTCTGATGGCACCTTCCGCCTCAGAAAAAGTATAATTTTCAACTTCAAAATCGTTATTCTGAATAAATTGCTTTCCCGAGGTCGTCAGTTTTACTTTTCCCACACCGGCATATTCCTGAACCGACGATTTAACTGTTTGCACATCTTCCAATTGGTAGCTGTATGGAATCTGGTTGTCCCAGAATTCGCAATCCACCGGGTCAGAAACCTGATTGTCGGCTTCGGTGCATGAACCTGTATAAATACATCCCGAAACACAAGCATATCCATGCCCCTTAAATTTGTCGGTAGCAATGGGGGTATTTACGCTTTCGAAATGGCAGTTTTCAATTTTTGCGTGAGCGCCATTTCGAACTGCAAATCCATAATCTGAAATATTTTCCAGGTAATTGTTGAAATAGTGAACCAATCCGAAGCGTAAACTCGGATTTCTGCCGTCGGTATTTGAAAACCAGTTGTGGTGAAAAGTAACTTGAAGGTTTTTATCCTGCTCGCCGTTATTGTCGCTGTGCCCGATAAGAATCGTTTTCATGTGGTCGTGAAAATAGCACCAGGATACTGTAACATTATGCGAACCTTTTTTTATATCGAGCAATCCGTCGTAGGTATCCACACCAATTCCCGGACCGATTTTGCTGTGAAACTCGCAGTGATCAATCCACACGTGATGGCAATGATCGATAGTCAGGCAGTCATTCGGATAAAAAACTTCGTGAATCTTCAAATTTCTTACAATTACGTTGGAATAATCGCGGATATTCAGAGAGATATTTTTCAGTTCTGCAAATCCTCCGTTCGATTCCGAGTCGCCCAGAATTGAAATATCTTTTCCCCGCTTGATGGTAATTAATACGGAAGGATTGGCTTCAATTTTTCCTTTAATAATAACCGTTTCAGCATTGTAATTATCCTCCCGTTTTGCACCCCAGGCAATGAGCTGTTCAAGTGTTTCAATCACAATTACTTCCCCGTTTTTTCCTCCGGTGGTTGTTTCAACACCATCGCGCGCCACAGTTGCATACCCAATCATGGAGAAATCGGGTTCTGAAACCTGACTATTGTTGATAAGTCCGGGTTGCTGACTGGAACCAGTCTGCCCATTGCTTAAAGCCGGATAAAACATCAGCCCGAAAGCAATCAGGAATCTGAGAATTTTTATTCGATTCATACCCACTATTCAAACTGAACAGCATCACGGGGAACTTCATTTCCTAAAGTGGTAAAAGGCTGTAAATTTTCACCATCAAATGGCAGCAATTTAATGTTTCGGCTGCTGTCACCATTGATGATAATAGATTTTTCCTCCTTAAACGGATATTTGAGTCCTCTGATTTCCACGTTTTTGGAATTGTAAAATTCAACAGCCGTTTTATTTTTGGTAATGAGTTCAACACCTTCAATTTTAACATTATCTGCATCCACAATCGAAAATCCGTTGTCGGCTTCCAAAAGCATATCAGTCATGGTCACATTTTCCAGGTTCATTTCGGGTAATCCCTGTAAAACCACAGCCTGCTGAGCTCCCTTTACCACAATGTTTTTCATGGAAATATCTTTGAACTGGGGTGTTTCTTCGGTAACCGGTTCGGGTTTCGCAATGGCATCAGATTTTCCCGAGGCAAGCATTTCCGAAACCGACATTCCCCCGTAATACAAATTAAATGAAATGGCATTGGTCGGAATATCTGTCATCCGGACATCTGAAATATAAATGCCTTCAACCACGCCGCCCCGACCGCGGTTGCTTTTAAAACGGAGGCCCACATCGGTTCCCATAAACGTGCAGTTTGAAACGTGCATGTTGCGCACACCACCCGACATTTCGCTGCCAACGGTAACTCCGCCATGCCCGTGGTAAACAATGTTGCTGCGAATGACCAAATTTTCACTTGGCACACCACGTCGCCGACCGTCTTCATCTTTGCCTGATTTTATGCAGATGGCATCGTCGCCCACATCGAAGTTGCAGTTTTCTACCAGCACATTTTTACACGATTCAATATCTATTCCGTCACCGTTTTGCGAATACCAGGGATTTCGAACGGTTAAATTCCTGACAACCAAATCTTCCACCATAAGCGGATGAATGCACCAGGCTGGTGAATTCTGAAAAGTCGGACCATCAAACAACACCCTTTTGCTGTTTTGAATGCTTACCATCACCGGGCGCAAAAAATCGCGAATAGCCTCATATTCTTCTTTGGTTGTTAATCCGGTAGGAACATTCATATTGGCAGATTCCTGGGCTGTTTTGAATTGTTCAGAAGGGTACCATTCATTTTCTTTTTCGTTAACCACACCACCCGATGCCACCAGCTCTTTCCACTGGTTTGCAGTAAGTTTGCTGCGCTTTACAAACCTCCATGCATCTCCAGAACCATCCCAAACACCGTGACCCGTAAACGCGATATTCTCCACATTTTTGCCGTAAATGGGCGAAATGCAGCGCCAGGTATCCAGTCCTTCAAAACTGGTTTCAACAACCGGATAGAGATCTTTATTCTCAGAAAAAATAACCACAGCGCCGGGTTCGGTAAACAGTTCCAGATTACTTTTCAAAATAATTGGTCCCGTTAACCAAATTCCTGCCGGAATAACAACTCTTCCCCCACCCTTTTGGGAAACCGCCTCAATGGCGTCGGCAAAAGCTTTACTGTTCAAAACCTGGCCTCCGCTTACTGCTCCAAAATCTTCAATACTCACCTCATAATTTGGAATAACCGGCTCGTGAATGGAAGGCATGTCAAACTCAATTTCTTCAAAATGAATAATTTTTGATGCCCGATGTTGATTATCTGCCTGCGCACACCCGTTCAGTGCCAAAGAAAAAGTCAGAAGTATTGCTGCTATGGTTTTCACTATCATTTTTTATTCTATTATAGGTTAACTAACTCATTGAAAGCAAAAAATTAAAGAAGTGTTGTCAATTCATGAATGTAAACTTCAATATTCGTATAATTTTTATCGACTGATATTTTTACATTATCAGACGGGTCATTTGAATTAAGCTTGTTTTTCTTCTCCCATTTGTCGGGCATTCCATCGTTATCCGAATCTTTCGGATATTTTTTGGATTTCAGTTTTGGCCAGCCTCCCACATCCCTTTGCGAGTCGATGATTCCATTGGAACCTCCCTCGTAGGATTTTCCGAATTGTTCATTTCCTGTTTTCACTTCGTCCACAATTCGCAAATCCACGGCATCGCGTTTTTGGCTGGCGCCTGCATTTTGCAGCACTTGTTTAAAAGCAACAGTTGCATCCGTTGTTTTCACCGGGGTACATTCAACCGGAGTCAATAATTTCGATTTGACTTTGGCAGCTTCGTCCACATCATTTCCCTCAACGCCGTATTTCCAGTTATCTGAAGTAACCTCCACGTTATCTTCCATCGCATTTCCGTCAATGTAAAACCAACCGGCTCCCAATGTATCGGGATTGATGTTTTTGTTGAAAAACTTCTGTGTTAAATCCAGAATGCGGTTTTGTTTGCTTTTTTGTGTTGCAGGCCCCGGCTTAAAATAGTTGTTTACAATGTTGTAATGGCCTTCTTCGCCACCATAAATGGTATTGAACCCCCAGTTGTAAATGACGTTGTTTCGTATATCCGCCTTTTCAAGATCAGGCCTGCCGGAATACCGGGAACCGCAAAGTCTTGGATTGCGGCTGGTGTGGTCGCTTATCAGATTGTGATGAAACGACGCATTCCATCCACCCCAGATTCCTCCGTAACCGTGTTCCCCTTTGTGGTGGTCCGATTTGTATAAACTCTCGCTGATTATGCACCATTGCAAGGTGAAATTTTCGTTGTCGTAAAATGACGCAACCTCGTCGTTGGCCCAACTTGCGCTACAGTGATCGATAATAATATTCTTATTTCCGATGGAATAAATGGCATCATTTTCTTCCTGTGCCGTGTCGCCTGGTCTGATGCGCAAATACCTGATGATTATATTGTCAGCGTCGATTCGAATTCCGTAGTTTTTTAAACAAATCCCGTCGCCGGGAGCAGTTTGGCCGGCAATGGTGAGGTCGCAGTTTTTTATGTGGAGCATTTTATTCAGTTCGATATTCCCCGAAACGCGAAACACAATAATCCTGGGGCCCTCAGCTTCAATGGCTTTACGCAAACTTCCATCACCTTTGTCATTCAGGTTATCCACAAAAATTACCTGACCTCCCCTGCCCCCGGTGGCATACATTCCACCTCCTTCGGCACCCGGAAACGCCGGTACCTGTGCACATGCACCGGGTGCAGCGGATTCCGATCCGCTGATTATATCTTCGGCACCAGGGAACGCCGGCACCTGTGCAAATGCCGGTTCTGAGAAAAACATCAATAATATAACCTGAAATATGCTCTTCATAAAGTGAATTGGTTATTCTTCTTTTCCAAAATCAATTTTACTGCTGACCAGACTGTTCAGATAAACTTCAAGATTGGTGTAAGCCTGATCCAATGTATGTTTAACAGCGTCTGATGCATCATTCGGATTTAATCCTTTTTCGGTTTCCCATGCATTGGGCATACCGTCGTTGTCAGAATCTGCCGGTGCAGTTCCCGATTCCAGTTCGGGCCAGCCAGCAACAGCCGCCTGCGTGTCGATAATACCCAGACTTTCGCCGTAACTTCCGCCGTAGGTAGCGGTTCCTGTTGAAACTTCCTCCAAAATACGCGTATCCACTGCATCGCGCCATAAACTGGCTCCTGCATGTTCCAGTACATCCGCAAAAGCATCTTCAGGCGAAGTGTATTCCACCTGGGTTATATCGAAACGCGAAGTAGCTTTTAAAGGTTCCAGATTGCCTCCGCTTTTTAAATCGAATCCAAGCCAGTTGTCGCTGGTCACATCTTCAAACCCAAAAACAAAATTTCCGTCCAAAAAGAATTTTCCGTAAGAGCCTTCGTAATACGCTTCAAAAATGCGGTCTTTGTTACTTTTTGTTGCCGGGCCGGCTTTGTAATAGTTGTTTACAATGTTATACTGACCGCCTTCACCGCCATAAGAAGAATTGCTTCCCCAGTTGTAAATTACGTTGTTGCCCATTTCTGCCATTTCACGCTCAACACCATCGCGAATACCGTAAAAACGCGGGTTCCGGCTTTTATGGTGAGCCAGCAGGTTGTGATGAAATGTTGCATTGTAACCGCCCCACAATCCACCGTAACCGTGTTCCCCTTTTCCGTGAACCGATTCGTTGAGACTTTCGGCAATCACACACCACTGCATGGTAAAATTTTCATTATCGTAGAATGATGCACATTCATCGGTACACCAGCTCATGCTGCAATGGTCGAGTATGATGTTTTTTTGCCGGCGTCCCCAAATGGCATCGCCTTCATACGCTTTTACGTCGCCCATCCGGAAACGCAAAAACCGGATGATAACATTATCGGCTGCAATCCGAACAGAATAATTTGCCAAAGTAATTCCACCGCCCGGAGCCGATTGTCCGGCAATGGTAATGTCGTCGTTATTTATTCTTAATTCTGAATTGAGGTAAATTGTCCCGGTAACGGCGAAAACAATGGTGCGCGGCCCTTCCTTGTCAATTGCCCAGCGGAGTGTTCCTTCAGTAGTATTATCTTCGAGCGAAGTTACCACATAAACATCGCCTCCACGTCCGCCTTTAGTGAACATTCCACCCCCTTGAGCGCCGGGAAAAGACGGAACACTGTCAGGATTGATAACCGGTCCATCATCATCGTCGTCGTCATCATCAGGATTCTGACCGTTTGGATCACCCGGGCCGGGAATCGGATCATCTTTTTCACACCCCCAAAAGCCGGCAATTAAGATCGCGGCAAACATCAGCACAAAAATTCTTTTTATCATACAACAGTTATTAAACTCAGGGAATTCTCCCAAAAAAACTTTTAAAGTTAAAAAATAATACCGGAGACACTTCAAAAGTGAGGCGTCTCCGGAAAACCAACCTATCAGTCAATCCAACGAGAATCTCCCATTGGACTTCCTCCCTCTCCTGAGTTTCGTATAGGCGAATTAAAATCAACGCTAAAGTCACCTGCTTCCGGGTCACCCGCAAACGGACTTTGTGTATCGTCAGTAATATTGTTCGGCCCGTTAAATTCGTATGCCGACAAATTCACCGAATTGTGGAAATAGTTGTAGTCAATTACCGGATAACCGGTTGCCGGATCGTCGGCTCTGAATTCAGCTTCGGCCATTTCAGAGAATACATTATTTTTCAGCGTAACCTGATTGCCTAAAGTTCTGATATACAGCAATCTGTTTGCAGGAGTTGCCACTTTGTAGAACGTGCAGTTTTCGATGTTGATTACCTGATTTTCGAGGCCAACTATGCCATCGCAGCGCAGGAAGTGACGAGTATTGCTCGATTTTGTAAAAGTTGAATTTGTGATAGAAATATCATTTACCGCACAACTTCTGAAATCGAGGAATTCGTTATTCCCTGAAGTTACATTTTCAACATAACAGCCGTCAATGGTGATATTGGTTACTGCACCTCCACTTGTACCTCGGATGAGCGAGCGACCGTAGTTTTTAACCACACAGTTTTTCAACACAATTTCATCGGCATCGGTATTTCCGTTCACCCTAAGCACATAACTTTCCAGTTCTTCTTCACTTAAATTGCCCTCAGTATCAACAGTAAATCCAGAGAATTCTATATCCTGGAAGATATAGGAACCCGGACCGTCGATGTCAATCAGCAGGTGAACGATGGGTTTGTCAGCAGCATTAAATGCTTTTAACGTTGTTGATTTGGTGACTGTAACAGCACCCGAACTTACGGCAAAATCACCTGGCATCAACACAAAAACACCTCCGCCTTCGGTTTCAAGTAAAGCTCTTAAATCGTCTTCAGGATAAACCACAATGGCATCGCTAATATCAATTAACGTTTTAAACGGAATAGCACCGCGCTGAATGTCACCATTGTAAATTGCAGCAACGTAATTGGTTTCCCCTTCGAGCCCTTCGCACAGTTTTTCCCCGGCAGCTTTTTCCGCTTCGGATAATTCAAACTGAATTGGAGATCCATCTTCAGGAGTAATCACAATATGTGAAACCGTTTTGGTTGGATCCCACGAAATAACTACATCGGTTGGACCAATCTGGTCACTTCCAATTTGGTACAGAATATTTTCAGTAGGCGTAACAAAGGTCAGTTCAGCAAACTGAGAGTTGTATTGTTCTTCATCGGCCAGCGCTTTTACTCTAACGGAATAGCGGGTTCCACCTGCCAGTTCAGGAATTACAATTTTGGATTCTGAAATTCCTGTAAACGATTGAACAATATTTTGGAACTGAAGGCTATCCATACTGAGATCGAGAACATATTCTGTTGCTCCCTTTATGGGCAGCCAGGTCAGTTCAACAGTTGTACCATCGAAATTGGTTGTCAATTCCACCGGACGGAACAGGCGCACCCTCTCAAAAACTTCTTCATCTTCTTTGCAGGAAGGCAATAACATAAGCACCCCGGCTGCTATTAATAACAAATATTTTAATTTCTTATAAATCATGGTTTTCGCTTTTATTGTTTAAAATCCATAGTCGTTGGTAAATGCACCGTTTGCATCGTCAATAACCGGTTGTGCAATGGGCAGCAGATGCCGCTCAGGATTGTTGTCCAGTCCCGATGACATTAAATTGAGCCAGTCGATAAATTCCTGCTTATCGCTGTCAGTCAAACCGGGTAGCCAATCCACCCTGTCGAATCCGGGGATATTTAAATCACCCAGGTCTTCATCGAGATTCAGCGAGGCGTAATCAAGGTCTTCCGGATCATCCTCGCGGTATTTGTAATAGAGGTAGTTCGGAAGATTATCGTAAGGCGCTTCGCCATATACGATTTTCCAGTTCAACTCACGGGCTTCAGTAATTTTTTCGTAAAGCAAGTTCCATCTTACCAAATCGAATTTTCTGATGCTTTCACCACCCAGTTCAAGGGCCCGTTCATCCACAATTGCCTCGAAAAATGCTTCCTTGCTTCCCATATTATTGACATAGTTTTCCACTTTTTCAGCTTGTTCTTCAGTTGGGAAAGCTCTGCTCCGAACTTCTTTCAAAGCATCTTTGGCTAATGCTGTTGGTCCGTTCAGTTCGTTTTCTGCTTCGGCAAACATGAGCAATACGTCAGAAAAGCGCATTAATGTCCAGTTTACGCCTGTGAGCAGTTTGTTTCCTGCATTCCGGTTGGCAGCAATGTAAGCGTCTGTCATCCATTTAACCGACCATTTTGCAATACGATACTGCGATGGATCGGTATAAATTTCCTGTCTGCCTTTATCGTTGTATTTATAAAATGCCACAGCAAGATTACGACGGCTGTCAGCCTCATCAAACGCATACAAATAGTGTGGAAGCGTTAAAGCACCGCCCTGGGTTCCACGTCCGTAAACCGGATTGGTATCAAAACGAATTCCCATATAGTAACCTGCCTCACCACTTCTTGCCATCCCGTGCCCCACTTCAAACAAGCTTTCATAAAACTGACGGTCGGGTTGCAACTGATTTTGCCGCATAAATACATCTTTATACGAAGGATTTAGTTGGTGTATGCCCCGGTCCATAATTTCCTTGCACTGATCCCGGGCAATTTGATAATAAGTTTCATAATCCGATCCACGTTCAATTGAATTCGATTCAGCCCTTAAAGAATGGCCTCCGCGATACAATGCAATCCGTGCCATCAATCCTTTAACAAAACCCTTGGAAACCCGTTCCGGTGTGCCGGCTTCGTGCTGGTTTATCCAGGGAACGTACTGTTCGGCTTCCTGTAAATCTTCAATCATGGCTTCCAGAATTTCATCCCTGTCGGTTTTTCCCAAAAAGAAGTTGGAACCGTCGGGTTGGGTGGGGTCAGTTTTAAACGGAACATCGCCCCAAATGCGAACCAAATCGAAATAGAACTGGGCCCGCAAGGTTAACGCTTCGCCATAGTAGCTCCACATTTTTGCTATGGCTTCCTCGTCATCGCCACTCATTACCGGGCTGTTCGGAACTTCGGCTATCAGTATGTTTGCACGTTCAATGGCACGGTAAAGTGCGTTCCATGGGCGTGCAAGTTCGTTGTTTCCCGGTGTTGCCAGGTAGTTTCCAATTCCGCGGCGGCCATTGTCGCCATAATCCCCTGAACCAAATGCAACCACCTCAATATCAGAATTCAATGAAGCATAGTAGGGAATTTTTTGCGAGTACATTTCATCCAGTGTCATCAGCGAATAAATTCCATAAAGTGCATTCAACGTAAAAGCCGGATTGGAAAATACCACATCGGTGGTGTAGCTCGACTGTGTTTCGGTTTCCAGAAACTCATCGCTGCAGTTGGTAAACAACGTTAAACTGAAAACCAGTGTAAGTATATAAATTAATTTCGTTTTCATAATCATTGTTTTTTAGAACGTTACATTAATACCGGCAATAATTGAACGGCTTCTTGGATAAGCCGAATAGTCAACACCCGGCGTTAGCGGAGTTGAACGGCGCGTATCTACTTCCGGATCGTATCCGGTGTAGTTTGTAAGTACAAATAAGTTGTAGCCTGTAACATAAAACCTCAGTCTTTCAATAAATGCCCTCGAAGTTAATGCTTCGGGAAGCGTGTAACCAAGCGTTAAGTTATTGAGTCGTAAAAAAGAACCATCCTCAACTGCCCATGAGTGCAAAACCACGCGGCTCATCATAGGATGCCAGATTTCCACATTCTGATTCAATGCGGCCAGTTCCTGTGGATTGTAAACGAATTCGCCGGTTTCGCGGTTTACAATGGAAAAACGATCATCCCAATTCATCATTTCCAACAAGTTTCCGTAAAGCCTTGTATCTGGAAATGAAGTGAATTCCAGTTTGTTGGCATTGTAAATATCGTTTCCGTAAACCCAGTTTAAAAAGGCTGAAAAATCGAGACCTTTATAAGTTGCAGTCAGATTAAAACCACCAGTATGTTTTGGGTTGGCATTTCCAATAATTGTGCGGTCTTCATCCGGGTTAATTACTGAACCCTCGCCTGAAAGTTTTTTGAATTTCAACGTTCCCGGTCCAAAAAAACGTGCTCCTATCAAGTTACTGTTATCGGGCACACCTGGTTTCAATGTGTAGGTTTCCGATTCTTCATCATAAGTAAAATCATCGTACCTGTACATTCCATCGCTTTCGTAACCCCACATCTGGCCAACCGGATCGCCTTCGCGTAGCAAATAATCGCCGGTGGGACCTGATGAACTTCCATACCAGCCTGAACTTTGCAAGCTCATTTTTACGTCACCAAGTTCCTCTACTTTATTCACGTTAAATGCAATGTTGAACGATGCACTGAGCGAAAAATTGCGGGTTTGAACCAGGTAGCCGTCAAGCGCCAGTTCAATTCCCCTGTTCGAGGTTTTCCCAATGTTTTGCATCTGGAAATCGTACCCGGTATTGCTGGGTATATTCGCACGAATTAACAGGTCTTCGGTTGTATTCAAATATGCATCGATGGTACCGTTTAACCTTGAGTTGAAAAAGCCGAAATCGAGTCCGAGATTTCGGGTATAAGTGGTTTCCCAGCGTAATTCGGGATTTGCGATGGTATTTCCCGGAACCAGTTGATTTTGCAAATTTTCATCAATATAATAAGGTTTGTTGCCATCAGAAGTTGTGTAAAGCATTTTCCACATATCGTCGCCAATGCGGTTGTTTCCGGCAGTTCCGTAACTGGCTCTCAGTTTAAGATTCGAGAGGTTGTCAATATTCTGCAAAAAGTTTTCTTCCGAAAGTCTCCATGCCAAAGCTACCGAAGGAAAATATCCCCAGCGGTTTCCGGCAGCAAATTTACTCGAACCATCGGCACGCATAGTAACCGTTGCCAAAAAACGTTCCTGCAAATTATAGTTTACACGACCAAAAAACGAAGAAAGCCGGTTTTCGGGCGAAATAAACGAAATGGTGGGTTGAGGTGTTCCCAGATTCAGCATAGCTAATGCGGCATTCTGGTCCACATCGCTTGGAAAAAAGCGTGATTCCATTTCCACTCTTTTTGTTTTGAACGAATAAATTTCCTGCCCGAGCATAACATTCAGGCTGTGCCCAGGAATGAAATCGTTTTTGGAATAAGAAATGGTATTGGCCACCCGTTGGGTCAGACCCTCGCGGGTTTCAATATTCACCATTGGAGTTCCGCCACTGTTATTTTTCGATTGTGACGTGGAAGGGCCGTAAAAGCGATCGTCACGGCGGGTCTCAAATTCCACCCCCCAGTCGCTTTTCAAAACCAGACCGTTAATTATTTCATAACTCACGCCGGCATTGAATGTCATATTTTTGCGGTCGGAACTGCGGTAATCATCGTTCACCACATCCACCGGATTATACAACTGACTGGCTGCTTCCATATCGGTGTCGAAATCAACTGCATCCAAAAAATCCTGCAAACCGCGCACAGGCGAATATTTAATCGCATGTTTCAAACGGCTGTTACTTGACGAGCCTTCGGTTGAAGTACCGGCACCGGTAACATTGGTATCAGCAAAACGCGTGTTAAAATCAAGCGTAATGCGCTCGGAAATTTTACTGTTCAGTTTGAAATTGATGTTGTTCCGAACATACCCTGAATGAAGCATGATTCCTTCGTCGTCGGTACGTGTCAGGCTCAGGTTGTATTTTGTGGTTTTTGAACCGCCGGTAACACTTGCATTATGGTATTGCGTAATGGCTTCCCGCCCAAAAATTTCCTCCTGCCAGTTGGATCCTTTTTGTGCTTTATACAATTCCAAATCGCCAAAAACGCCATAATACCGTTGAAAATTTCGGGCGGTGTTTCCGCTTTCTCCGGCAAGTTCATATTGCCACAATACATATTCATAAGGATCCAGAACATCCAGTTGATTGGCAATTTGTTTCACTCCGTAATACATATTGTAATTCGCGGTCACTTCGCCTTCAACACCATCTTTGGTTGTAATAATAATTACCCCGTTAGCGCCACGTGCTCCGTAAATGGCGGTTGAAGATGCGTCTTTCAACACATCAATGGAGGCAATATCGGTTGGTGCAATGTCGCTAATGCTGCTCACCGGAAAACCATCTACAATATATAATGGTGAGTTGTCCTGGGTAATTGAACCTCCCCCTCGCACACGAATTTTAATTTCGGCATCGGGCGAACCCTCGGTTGTGGTAATTTGCACACCTGCCAATCGCCCGGTAAGAGCCTGGGCTGTTGACGACACCGGAATATCCTGAAGGTTATCTCCAGAAACCGAAGACACAGAACCGGTTAAATCACGTTTTTTTACGGTTCCGTAACCAACGGCCACCACTTCTTCAATTCCAATTGAAGTTGTTTCCAGTTCCACATTGATGGCTGACCGTCCGTTAACCGGAATTTCCTGTTCTTCAAATCCAATAAAACGGAATACCAGAACATCGGTCTGTGCATTATTCACCGTTAGCCGGTAGTTGCCATCCACATCAGATACAGTACCCGTGGTTGTACCTTTAATCACAATGTTTACCCCTGGTAAAACCTCGCCGGTTGAAGCTTCAGTTATTTTTCCGGTTACTGTTTGCTGCTGTGCAAAAGCAGTACACACAAAAAATAACTGCGCAAAAACCAGAAAAGTAATCCTGCGAAGTTTTTTCAGCGGATTCTTTCTGTTATTACTTTTCATATTTACCATACTTTTAAATTAGGTTCGATAATATTCATTTACTATTTTTAATTTGTTCTTTGTTACAAAATCAGATTTAAAAGCAAGATGAGCGCTGCGATTAAAACGATTACAATGGCAATGATAGTACGATTTGTTCTTTTAAGATTTTTCTGAATTTTATCCATCAAATTCAAAGGTTTTAATGATTGTGCAATTTAGTTTTTTAGGGTTTAAAAAGCGTTGGTATTTTTCCCGGAACATGTTGTGTGGTTTCCCAACAGGGGGAAATATTTCCCAAACAACGGGATAAATGTTCCTTCAACAGCTTAGGGAGCAAAACATCAATTTGATTTTCAAATTTTTATGTCAGCTTCTTTGCTTTTCGAATTTGCAATATATTCTGTAGCACTCATTCCGTATTCGCGTTTAAAACACTTTCTGAAATGCGACAGGTCTTTAAATCCTACCTCGTATGCAACTTCAGAAATATTCATTTTATTCTGAACCAGCATTTGGGTTGCCCTTTTCAACCTGATGTGCCTTATAAATTCTTTCACAGTCATATCCGTTAAGGCATGGAGTTTCCGGTATAGCTGCATGCGGCTCACACCCACTTTTTCCGAAAAAGTTTCAATATCCAAATCGCAATCTGAAATATTTTCTTCAACCACCTGGATAGCTTTTTGCAGAAACCGCTCGTCGGGAGAAGTAATTTCAACGTTAGTTGGTTCCAGCACCACATTTCTGCTGAATTTTTCTTTCAGCGATTCACGGATGGATAAAACATTTTCAACCTTTGCCTGAAGGACCGACAAATCGAATGGTTTAGTGATGTAATCGTCGGCACCGGTTGTAATACCCTTTATTTCATGTTCTTTTGAATGGAGCGCTGTGAGCAGTAAAACAGGAATATGCGATGTTCGCTCGTCATTTTTTACACGTTCGCACAATTCATAACCATTCATATTCGGCATAATTACATCGCTGATGATGATATTGGGAATATGCTCCAGCGCTTTTTCCCAACCCTCTTCCCCATTCCGGGCTTCAATAATTTGAAATGTGGAATTAAAATGGCTTGCAATGAATTGTCTTACATCGGCGTTGTCTTCTACCACCAACATAATTTTTGAATGTAAATTCTCAGCAGGCTGAATGGGTGCATTATTTAACAGGCTGGCTGGTTTTTCGGTATTAACAGGTTCATTTTTATCCTCTGCAACGGTTTTTATAAACGCCTGAATATAGGGAATCCGGATGGTGAATTTTGTTCCTTTGCCAGGTTTGCTTGCCACAAAAATATTCCCCTTATGAATGGAAACCAATTCTTTTACCAATGACAGACCGATTCCTGTTCCTGAGTCTTTTGCTTCATCATCAGACTGAAAAAACCGATGGAATATTTTTTTCAAATTTTCCGATGGAATTCCCCTTCCGGTATCTTTTACCACAATTTCCACAAACTGTTTTTCTTTTTCTGAGGCTGAAAAATCATCATCTTCGGTATCGAAAATCAAAGAAAGATTGACAGAAACACTTCCACCTGGTTCAGTAAATTTAAAAGCGTTGGAAAGCAGGTTGTTCAGTACTTTTTCAATTTTATCAGGATCGAATGAAGTGAAAAGCTGTTTTTTTAAGGTGTTAAAACGCAGTTTCACTTGTTTTTCAAGAGCTAAGTCGTTAAACGAATTTACGATGTTCCGGGTAAATTCAACAATGTCGCCTTCCACCAAATCAAGCTTTAAGTTACCAGCTTCCAGTTTTCTGAAATCGAGCAACTGACTGATTAATTTTTCAAGGTTTTTTGCGTTGCGATTTACCAGCTTCAGGTTTTCTTTAATTTCAGACTTGGGCAAATCCTGGTTCAGAATTTTTTCAAGCGGACCTATAATCAGGGTTAAAGGCGTACGAATTTCATGCGAAATATTGGTGAAAAACTTCAGTTTCATCATGTCGAGTTCATGCAGCTTTCGAGCATTTACACGCTCCATAACCAACTGGTTTTTAATTTTTTCACGATTCACGAAAAATTTGAGTAAAGAATAAATCATAAAAATGATAAAAATAAAAAGCAGGGATAAAAACCAGGTGGTTTTCCAAAAAGGAGGCATTATGGTAATTTTCAACTGGAGTTCATTTCCGGTATCGGCAAATCCGGGTACCACACGTTTTATCCGAAGTAAATAATTTCCCGGATTGAGGTTGGTAAAAGTGGCCGAGCGGTTTGTTCCGGGTTCATTCCAATTACGGTTAAAACCTTCCAGCATATACAAATACATGTTTTTATCGCTGTTCACAAAATTCAGGGCGGCAAATTCAATTGTAAACATGTTTTGGTCGTAGTTTAGCACCAAATGTTCGGTTTCAGAAATGCTTTTCTGCAACACCGGTTTTTTGCCTTCACCAATAGCAACCGATTTATTGAAAATTTTAAAATCGGTAAACACCAGTGGCACATTGGTTTCTTCCAATATAATTTCTTCAGGATTAAACAGGTTAAAACCTGAAATGGAGCCAAAAAGCATTTGCCCCGACTGGGTTTTGTATCCGGCCCGGTAACAAAACTGGTTGTTGCTTAATCCATCCTGGCTGCTAAAATTCCGAAAATATTCCTTTTCGGTGTTAAACATGGAAAGACCGTTGTTGGTACTAATCCACAGTTGGTTATTTTGGTCTTCAAGAATGGACAATGTATGATTGTTGGCCAAACCGTCTTTTTCGCCATAATACTTAATTGGACCATCATCGGGGGAATAAAGTGCAATTCCCTTGTCGAATGTTGCAATCCAAATGCGATTTCCGGAATCTTCAAACATGGTATGTGAGTGCTCGGGGAAGCGGGTCACAACATTTTCTTCCTGATTAAAAACAATGACTTCATCGAGGCCACCCATCCACAAATTTCCGTTGGAATCGGGCTCAATCCACGAAACCTGATTTTCTCCATTAAGCAGTGAAAAGTGTTCAAACGAGTTGGTTTGCCGGTTGTATCTGTCCACTCCTTTTGAGGTGGCTACCCAAATATCGTTGTATTTATCGAGGCAAAAATCCCAAACGCGGTTATCCGAAAGCGAACCCGGCTTTCCCGGTTCATGCTTGAAATGACTTATTTTTCTGGTTTTCAGGTTGATAACATCAATTCCACCCAAATAGGTTCCAATCCAAAGGTTTCCGTGTCCGTCGTCCAGAAATGCCTTTATGCAGTTCTGGGAAATGGAATTGAGATTATTTTCATCGGCGGTCAGATATTCATATTTTCCAGTTTCCGGATCAAAAATATTCACCCCGCCATCTTCAGTGCCAATCCATATTTTTCCGTCATCATCAATCCAAAACGCATATATAATATTGCTGTTCAGGTAATTGTTATCGCCGGGCAAAGCGCTAAAATGGTGAAAAACCTGTTTGCTTTTGGCCAGCAAGTTCAAACCTCCACGAGTTCCAATCCATGTTTCACCACGTGCATCGTCAAAAACAGACAAGATTGAATTATTGGATATGCTGCGCGGATCACGTTCATCGTGCCTGTAAAAGCCAGTAACGCCCCGGCTTTTCGAATAAGAATAAAGACCACCGCGGGTACCAATCCAAAATTCGCCAAATACTCCTTTCGATACTGAACGCACCGTTTCGTTTCTGTTCACATCGGGTGTGAGTAAAACTTGTGTGAGCGAATGGTCTTCAGGCGATATAATAAACAGGCCGGCAGTATATGTTCCCACCCAAATGGCGCCATCATCATCCAAAAAAATTTCCCAGATTTGTTTGTTTTGGTTCGGTTGAAAAGGAAGTTGAAATGGTTCAATAAGATTTGTTTCGGGGTTGAAGGTAAATAATCCGTTGTTAGTCCCAATCCAAAGAATCCCGTTTTGATCGAACTCGAGGTTTCTCACAAAACTTCCTTCAAAACTTTGCGCTTGCGGCATATCCGGTATTAGTGGGGAAATTCTTCCGAGAGAGTCAAAAAGAAGAATGTTAATATTGGTGCCAATGTAAAAGTTTCCATTGCCATCTTCAACAATATCATTAACCGAAATATCCCTAAATTTTAAGTCACCAGAATTTTTAAGGGGATGTGAAAAGCGTTCGAGTTCCCGGTTAAAAACATTAAGTCCGCCATTTTCTGTTCCTATAAGCAGGTTTCCCTTCCTGTCTTCTTTAATAACCCTCACCAGGTTACCTTTTAAACTGGTGCTGTCATCAGTATTTGGCAAAAAATTCACAAACGAATAACCGTCAAACCGGCTCAGACCCTGGCTGGTGCCAATCCATATCCAACCCCTGGTATCCTGGTAAATGCACTGAATCTGATTGTTTGGAAGTCCGTCTTCCTGGGTAAAAATGTCGAAAGTGAGTTCTGAAGAAAAAGCTTTTGCATCTCCAAATACAATGGAAATACAAAAGAATACGAGGATTAGTTTTTTAATCCATGCGCTTCTAAATAACTGCATTAACTTGAACTCCATTTTATTCTGCCCTTCAACCTGTCATACAAAATAAGGTTTTATTTCAATCAAAAACAAAAAATTATTTTTCAGCAAAAAACCGGAAACATCAAAAGAACGATTCCGGTTTTTCAGTATTAATTTGTTTATTCGATTAAAATCCAAGTTTACCTGGCAGCCACAAGCTTATTTGCGGGAAATAAGTAACCAGCAACAATACAATCACCATGGCAATGAACATGGGCAGCAGTGGTTTTACTACCTTGTCGATACTCAGCCCGGCCACACTACAGCCAATAAACAACACCGAACCAACCGGCGGTGTGCAAAGCCCAACACTCAGGTTTAAAACCATAATAATTCCGAAATGAATCGGGTCCACTCCCATTGCTGTGACAATAGGAAGAAAAATGGGTGTAAAAATTAAAACTGCAGGAGTCATGTCCATAAAAATGCCGACAAACAGAAGAAGCAAGTTAATTATAAGCAAAATCATAAACGGATTGCTGGTAAGCGCTAATAAACCGGCACTCACATTCTGCGGAATGTTTTCGTATGCCATAATCCACGACAAACCCAAACAGGTTGCCACCAGCAACATTACAATACCTGTTGTTTTTACAGAGCGAAGAATAATATCAGGAAGATGACTGAAGCTTACTTCGCCATATATAAAAGCTAAAATTAACGAATAAAGAACAGCAATGGCCGAAGCTTCGGTGGCGGTAAAATAACCGGCAACAATCCCGCCAATCACAATCACCAGCATCATTAGGCTGGGAATGGCATCCAGGAATTTTTTCGTTCCTTCCAGCGCTTTTTTCTTATTGTTTTTTGTTCTGATGAATCCCCAGACAGCTAAACCAGCAAGAATAACATAAAGGAAAATGCGGTTTGCAAGTGGTGAAAGGTTGGCTCGTGAAAACGAAATTCCCTGATAAATAAGCACAAGTCCAATTGCAATTAAAGAAACTACACCAAGTGCTTTAACTGCAGCCTTTGTTCCTTTTTTCTTGTATATGAGCATGGTAACAGCGGTGATGATTATTCCCAAACCGGTGAGGATTCCGGGCAAGTAGCCGGCCAGGAAAAGTGCAGTAATGGAAACTCCGCCACTTGCCAGCGAATAAACAATGAGAATGTTACTGGGTGGAATGGACAAACCGGTTGTTGCGGAAGTGATATTCACCGCCGCACTGAAATTCTCAGGATATCCTTCTTTTTTCATTTCAGGCTGCATAATACTTCCGATGGCAGAAGCCGATGCTGCAGCCGAACCCGAAATGGCGCCAAACAACATATTAGCCAACACATTAACCATGGCCACTCCACCAGGGATTCCGCCAACTAAAACTCGTGCAAAATCAATGAGCCTGATGGCAATTCCTCCACTATTCATAATATTTCCAGCCAAAATAAAGAAAGGGATAGCCAAAAGCGCAAAACTGTTAAGACCAGTTCCCATTCGCTGCGAAAAAGTGGTTAGTGCCGGTATCATATCAATACTAACCAGCATGGTTAAAATACCTGAAATGCCAATGCTAAATGCAATAGGAACACCTATTATCAACAAAATGACAAAACTAAAAACGAGTACAAATACTTCGAGAAATTCCATAGCTGTTAGTTTTTCCGGTTAGATTTAATCATTTTAAAAATATTGTCTATATCGAAATAAGCGATAAGAACGCCGCTTACTGGCATTACGAGGTAAACAATGCCAAGCGGTATGCCCAGGGCTGAAGATTTTACTGATAGAAGAAACCGGGTATATACCAGAGAAGCGCCTCCTATTATCAGAACCGTGATGGCAAAAATGACGATTATTACGCTGATTATCAATTCGAGTTTGAATTTACGTTCCGGGGAACTGCGTTGCACTAACAAATCGATGGCGAGGTGTTCGCGTTTACCGGCAACGTATGCTGCGCCAAACATTCCCACCCAAATGAGCAGATACCCGGCCAGTTCATCGGTATAACTGCTGGGATCATTTAAAACGTAACGACTGAATACCTGCCACAATACATCAATTACCAGCACACTCATTAAAAAAACGAGGAACCATTCTAAAATTTTGTCAATAGTTTTTCGTATAGTCATGGTTAAAAATTTTATTCAACTGCCTGAATTCTTTTAATATATGAATAGATAATTTCATTATCTCTATATGTCTCCAAAAAAGGTTGTACTTTTTTAATGAAAGGCTCTTTGTCGGGCCGGTTGATTTGAACACCTGCTTTTTGAACTTCTTCCATCGATTCTTCCTCCGATTCTGCCCATAATTTACGCTGCAATACAGCCGACTCGTCGGCAGCCTGCTGAATCCATTCTTTTTCCTGTTCAGAAAGTTTATCCCAAACAACCTGACTGATTACCAGCACATCGGGAATTGTGGTATGCTCGTCCAGAGAATAATATTTACAAACTTCATAATGCCGAGAAGTGTAAAGGCTTGGCGGATTATTTTCGGCACCATCAACCACCCCACTTTGCAAAGCGGTATAAAGTTCCCCCCAGGAAATCGGAGTGGCCGATCCTCCCAGTGCTCTGACCATTCCAACAGCCGTGACACTGTTCATTACCCTGATTTTCATTCCGGCCAAATCATCAGGATGTTCAATGGGTTTGGCAATGGTGTAAAAACTTCGCGAACCGGCATCATAATAACAAAGTCCACGCAATCTTTTATCCGCCGTACTGAGCAATAAATCCTGACCGATTTCCCCGTCGAAAACCTTGAAAGCGTGTTCTTTTGACCTGAAAATATAGGGAAGGCCGAAAACTTTATAATCTTCCACAAAACTCTCCATTACAGCAGCAGATACTTTGGTAATGGCCAGACTGCCAATTTGTAAAAGTTCCACACATTGTTGCTCCGAACCGAGTTGCTCTGCCGGATAAATATCAATGGTTAGTTTCCCGTCAGATAACTCGCTGGCTCTTTGGGCCATAAAAACCATGGCTTCATGCACAGGATGATCGGTAGGAAGACCGTGTGCCAGTTTTAGCTCCGTTTCGTCTGAAGGACCAATGCAGGAAACAGTTGCCAAAAGCAAAATACTTCCGAAAAATTGTTTCATTTTTTTGTATTTCATTCTAATACAGTTGATTATTTTTTATACTTGCCTATAATTTTCAATGCTTCTTCGCATTTTTGCGTAATGTAGGAATAATTTTCATTGGCTAAAACTTCTTTTGGGAACAATTTTGATCCCATTCCCACGCAGGTTACCCCGGCTTCGAACCATGCCTTCAGGTTTTCTTCGGTTGGAGAAACTCCGCCGGTGGGCATTATACTTGTCCACGGCATAGGACCTTTTACTGCTTTCACAAAACCGGGACCTCCCACTTCAAAACCAGGAAATATTTTTACAACTTCGGCACCAAGTTCGTGCGCACGACCAATTTCGGTCACTGTCCCGCAACCGGGACTCCAGGCAATTTTTCGCTTGTTGCAAACCCGGGCAGTGGCTTCGTCAACAAGTGGCGAAACTATAAAGTTGGCGCCAAGGGCGATGTACATTGCAGCAGTTCCTTCGTCAATCACCGAGCCTACACCCATTATCATTTCAGGACACTGTTGTTGAGCCCATTTGTTCAGTTCCGCAAAAATGAGTGTGGCAAAATCGCCGCGATTGGTAAATTCAAACAAACGAACTCCGCCATCGTAACAGGCCTTGACCACTCTTTTGCAAACTTCTGCATCCGCATTGTAAAACACCGGAATCATTCCGGTTTCCTTCATTTTTAATGCTACTTCTATTCTTGTAAATCGTGCCATAATTAAAGCCCCCTCTATCTCCCCCAAGGGGGAGAACTGGCGGGACAACCAGTTTTTTAAAATTGTAATCCTTTATTTCAATCAAGTCCCTCCTTTATAGGGATTAGGAAGGTCTCTTTTTTTCTTTCTCCCCTCCCACGGAGGGGTTGGGGGAGGCTTTCATCTCGCTACTCTTCCTGAGGCATCGCCACCCATCAGTTTTTCTACTTCATCAACGGTAACCTGGTTGAAGTCGCCGTAAACGGTATGTTTCAAACACGATGCAGCTACAGCAAAGTTTAGTGCTTTCTGGTCGTTGCCTTCGTAAGTCAGTAATCCGTAAATGAGTCCGCCCATAAACGAATCGCCGCCTCCCACACGGTCAACTATATGAGTGATTTGATAGGTTGGCGCTTCGTAAAGTTTTTTTCCATCCCAAAGCACACCCGACCAGGAATTGTGGTTGGCGTTTACCGAACCACGCAGTGTTGTAATCACTTTTTTACATTCCGGAAAACGTTCCATAATTTGTTTGGAAACAGACTCGTAAGCAGCACCTTCCACATGTCCGCCGGTTACATCCACACCTTCGGGTTTAATTCCCAGTACTTTTTCAGCATCTTCTTCATTACCCAATATAATGTCAGTGCCGGCAACCAAATCGGGCATCACTTCACCGGCTGATTTCCCGTATTTCCAAAGGTTTTTGCGGTAATTCAAATCGCATGAAACGGTAACACCCAGTTCATTAGCTTTTTTAATAGCTTCCAGACAAACTTCGGCAGCATTTTGCGAAATGGCCGGCGTAATTCCTGTCCAGTGAAACCAGGTGGCACCTTCAAAAACAGCATCCCAGTCAATCATTCCCGGTTCTATTTCGGAAACGGCTGAATGCGCGCGATCGTAAACCACTTTGCTTCCACGGCTCACCGCTCCGGTTTCCAGAAAATATATTCCAAGACGTTCGCCACCCCAAACAATGTTATCGGTTCCAACGCCATGTTTACGCAGATCCATCATGCAGGCGCGACCAATATCGTTTTTTGGAAGCCGGGTAACATAGTCAACCGGAATGCCATAGTTTGCAAGAGAAACCGCCACATTAGCTTCCCCGCCTCCAAAAGTTGCAGTTAATTCATTGCTTTGTGAAAAACGTAAATATCCGGGAGTTGCCAGGCGTAACATGATTTCGCCAAATGTAACGACTTTTTTCTTCATTGAATTCAATTTAAGTTGATATTGCAATCGATTGCAAATATACAATTCTACCGGAAATAAAAAAGAAATCCGGTATGTTATTCAAAATTAAAATAAGCTTTTGCGTTGTTAAAGCAGATGTTTTCCACCATTTTCCCCAGCAATTCCATGTCGTTCGGAATTTCGCCGTTTTCCACGTCGTTGCCAATCAGGTTGCAAAGAGTTCTTCGGAAATATTCGTGACGCGGATAAGACAAAAAGCTTCTGGAATCGGTTAGCATTCCCACAAAACGGCTCAGTAGTCCCAGATTTGATAAAGCGTTCATTTGCTTTTCCATACCATCTTTTTGGTCGAGGAACCACCATCCTGAGCCAAACTGCATTTTTCCGGGAACCGAACCATCCTGAAAATTGCCCATCATGGTTGCAATCAGTTCGTTATCGCGTGGGTTCAGATTATACAAAATGGTTTTGGCCAATTTGTTTTCCATGTCCAGTTTGTCCAGAAATTTCGAAAGCGGACGGGCAATTTCAAAATCGCCAATGGAATCCAGCCCGGTATCCGGCCCCAGTTTGCTGAACAGCCGGGTGCTGTTGTTTCGCAGGGCTCCCAAATGGAATTGCTGTGTCCAGCCACGGGAGTGATCCATAATGCCAAATTCGTACAACATGCACGCTTTGAATTTTAAAATTTCCAGTCTGGTTAAATCATTTCCACCCCTGATTTTCTCAAAAATATCGCGAATCTCTTTTTCTGTATAATCTTCGGCAATGGCAGTTTCCAAACCGTGATCGGACAACCGGCAGCCGTTTTCATGGAAAAACTTATGGCGAATTTGAATTGCATCCATAAAACTGCTAAAACTTTCAATAGAAATATCGGAAAATTCTGAAAGTTTATCCAGATATTGATTGAATGTTCCGGTATTTTCAACAGCCATGGCTTTATCTGGACGCCAGGCAGGTAAAACAGCTACCTCAAACCCGCTTTCTTTTATTTGCCGGTGATATTCCAGTGAATCCAAAGGATCGTCGGTTGTGCAAATGGTATGTACATTTGCCATTCGAATAATATTTCTGACCGAATATTCAGGGGTTTGCAGTTTGGCATTGCATTCGTCCCAAATTTCTTTAGCGGTTGAAGGATTTAATAATTTATTGATTCCAAAAAACCGCTGAAGCTCCAGGTGTGTCCAGTGGTAAAGCGGATTCCGGAGCGTGTTCGGAACAGTTTCAGCCCACTTTTCAAATTTCTCCCAGTCGGAAGCATTACCGGTACAATAACGTTCGTCAACGCCGTTGGCTCGCATGGCCCGCCACTTGTAATGGTCGCCATAAAGCCAGATCTGAGCCATGTTTTCAAATTGTTTGTCTTCGGCAATTTCATTTGGCGGAATGTGACAATGGTAATCGAAAACAGGCATTTTAGACGCGTGCTGGTGGTATAATTTCTGCGCAGTTTCTGTTTGCAGCAGAAAATTTTCATCCATAAATTTTTTCATCAGTATCGTTTTTAAAGGTCGAACAATCTTTTCAGGTGTCGGTCGTAAATGTTTTCTTCCACACAACTCCCAACCACATCAGCGTATTTTTTTAGCAGATTGGTGTATTCTTCTCCCATCTCGGCAGCCACTTTATAACCAACATGTATCAACTGCCTGAAATTGGGATTATAATCTGGGTAGCCTGGAATGTGACGCAGTGTATTGGCAAATTTTTCACCGGTCCAGCCGGCAACTTCGTCGGGTGAGGGAAGTTGAGAATCATCAATGTCAATTACATCAGCATAGGGTGCACATAATTCTACTTTGCGTTCCAATGCCTTGATATATATTTCTTTTGCTACAATTAAACCTTCATCTCCTGCAATGGCAAGACCAATTACCTCTTCGAGCCAAGTTGTGCCAGCGGTTTTTACATGAAGACCTTTGTTGTGTTTTTTTATGATTTTGGCCATAACCGGGTAAATTGTAAACTTATCGGATCCTGAATGAACACTGAGCTTCAGGTTTTCCGGAAGACCGAAAGCTTTTACGGCATAATCGATAACCAAAACATCTTGCTCAAATTCTTTGGCGAATTGCTCCACATCACCCACGTAATCCACCCCCTTGTTAAAGCGTCCGGTAAATTTAGGTGCGATGGTTTGTGCAGGAATTTTTTCATTGGCAATCATTTTCAAAATAAAAAACATATCAACAGGTGTTTGTGGAGTTTCCACTTCGTCCATGGAAACTTCGGTCACAAAATTTCCGGCACCTTTTTTTTCTTCAATGTGGCGGTAAATTTTCCCGGCTTCTTTAATTGCTGCAAGGTATTTTCCGGCAACCTGTTGCAGCAATTCATCTGAAATCTGAATGGGTTCCGGAATTCCAGGAATGGTTACCTCTGACCCGAGAGTAGCGCAGGATTTTTTGAAAGCAGCAACATCTTCCTGAGAAGATTCATTTCCGATATACATGGCAACGTCAAGCGTAAAAAAGTCGGCATGATCGATAAACCGGTCCACATTGGACAAGTTAATGTGGTCGGCATCCACAAAATAAGGTCCTTCCCAACCCAAATTTTTCACTGCAGCATCCGCTTCCATTCGTGTTCCAACCGGTTCAGAATGAACAATATTATGTTCCCGGTTCGATTTATTCCAAACAGGTGTTACTTCCACTCCTTCTGAAGTAGCTGTAATTAATGCACTTAACTGAGCCTCTCCCTGATGATTAAATCGGTCTCCCACTCCAAAACTGTACTTTCCCAATATCATTTTTTAGTATTTAAAGTTTTTGATTTCAAACGAATTTAAGTTTCCGTGTACGAACACGAAAGTAGAGATATATTTTAAACTTTCAAAAAAAATCGTGATGATTTGGAATTTTTTCCTTAAAATATGATAATTCAGAAGCGTTAAAAGCAGGTCTGAAGCCGGCTGGTTGACAATTTTTATTTATTCTGAACATTAGGCTGAGCCCGGAGCATAATTTATTCAACTGCAGCCCTCAAAATCTGATAACAACGGCCAGCCTTAGTTGGGCAGCCGATTTCAGCCGGTTTCAGCCGGCTTTCTACCGGAAATCCAGCAGCACTTTCAAATATTTCTCTTTTTCTTTTTGAACAAGTTCGAATGCTTTTTGAATCTCCGATCCGGGCATAACTTTTGAAATCAGAGCATCGGGTTTCAGGTTTCCTCTGTTTAAATGTTCAATTACCTCGGTAAACTCACCATCGCTAACGCGGGAAGTAATTATCTGCGCTTCTTTCCAAATTAATTCTTTAAAAACTACCGGCGAAGGTTCGTCGCTCAGTCCAAGCACACAAACTTTACCGCCGCCACGCAAACTCTGAATGCAACTGCGTACCGGCGTGTAAACTCCTTCAATTTCTTCAGCATGTCCTACAGCTTCAAATGCAATGTCAACGCCTTTACCGCCTGTATGCCGTTTTATCGCCTCCACCGGATTTTCTTTTTTGGGATTAATTCCGATGACATTTTCATTGAATTTTTCAGCTATTTGCAAACGGTTCTCCAGCGGATCGACCATAAATATGGTTCCCTTGGTTTTGGTGCGGGCGGCCTGTAAAATCACCTGTCCTACCCTGCCGGCTCCCCAAATAGCCAAGGTGTCTCCCTCTTTTGTTTTCGCCCGGTTATTGGCATGGAAACCAATTCCGTAAATTTCAACCAGAGCCACGTGTTCGTCGGGTAAATGCGATGCTGCTTTAAACAACATGTGCGGGGGCACTGAAATGAATTCAGCAAAACCGCCGTCCATGTCCACACCCAGCAATTTAAGACTCGTGCAGGCCGGGTAGTGTTTCCGCTGGCAGGCAGGACATTCACCGCACCAGATTATCGGATCGACAGCCACTTTGTCTCCAGGATTAAAACCCGAAACACCTTCACCAACTTCGGCAACTATCCCTCCCATTTCGTGGCCGGGAATAAACGGAACCGGAGTTCTCGGATGAAAGTCGCCGGGAAAAATGTGCATGTCGGTACCGCAAATGCTGGCAAACTGAATGCGTACCAAAACCTCGCCGGGTTTGACTTTCGGGGTTTCAACTTCTTTCCATTCAAAGTGACTGTATGATTCTAAAACTGCTGCTTTCATATAAATACTGGTTTTTGATTATTTCGGGAAATAATACATGGTTTAAAATTCTTTTCAAAATAAAACGAAAATCGCATGCAAACTATGATTCTTTTTTCTTTTTCTTTGGCCTTTTTCAGCATTTTAGCAACGAAATTTTCAAATTGAAGATAAAATCCCCTCAAAATAATTACTTTTGAAAAAAATTAAAAAGACCACAATGTTTTTTAAATATAATTTCAATCAAATGAATCAAATTACTGCTTTTTTAATTGTTTTCTTCCTGATATTTCCAGCGGGAAAAAATATGTTGACTGCACAAAATACCGAATTACCCGATTGGGAAAATCCGGCCATGTTCAACCAGAACAAAGAAAAACCCCGTACTTTTTTCATTCCATTTCGTACGGCGGAAGAAGCGCTTACTTTGAAAAAAAACCAGTCGGTTTATTACAAAAGTTTGAACGGAATGTGGAAATTCAATTGGGTGCGCAAACCCGCCGACCGCCCGGTTGATTTTTACAAACCGGATTACGATGTTTCAGGTTGGGATGAAATTCCGGTACCGTCCAACTGGGAAATTGAAGGTTACGGAATTCCGATTTATGTGAACCACCAATATGAATTTGCCGATTACAAAGCTCCGGTTTCTGACGAAATGAAATTTATCGATAAGATTTACCCGGCAAATCCGGGAGATGTTCCTGATGATTACAATCCGGTAGGTTCTTACCGGCGCACATTTTCCATTCCCGAAAGCTGGGACGGACGCCAGGTATTTATCCAGTTTGGCGCAGTAAAATCGGCTTTCTACCTTTATGTGAACGGACAGAAAGTGGGCTACAGCCAGGGCAGTAAAACTCCTGCCGAGTGGGATATAACCGATTACTTACAGGAAGGCGAAAACGTGCTGGCAACCGAAGTTTTCCGCTGGTCGGACGGTTCGTACCTTGAATGCCAGGATTTCTGGAGAATCAGTGGTATCGAACGCGAAGTTTTCCTCTATTCTACTCCAAAAGTGCGCATTCGCGATTTCTTTGCAAAAACCGACCTTGATGCGGAATACAAAAATGCAACACTAAAACTGGATGTGGATTTGAAAAACCATACCAACCGTTTCCGTTCCGGAAATTTCCAGGTTGCGTTTCAACTTTACGATGAAAACCTTGAATTGGTAACTGAGGAATCTCAGGAAGCAAAAATCAACCGAAAAGAAGAATTGCAGCTCACTTTTTCAAAGGAAATATTCAATCCGAAAAAATGGACAGCGGAAACCCCAAATCTTTACACGCTCATAATTATTCTGAAAAATGAAGCCGGAAAAACCGTTGAAACGGTGAATCACCGCATTGGATTCCGCGAAATTGAACTCATTAACACCTTGTTTTGTGTAAATGGCGTTCCTGTTCTCATTAAAGGTGTTAATCGTCACGAACATAACCAGTACACCGGCCATGTAATTTCTGAAGAGCAGATGATTCAGGAAATTAAGCTGATGAAGCAGCATAATATCAATGCAGTGCGAAACAGCCACTACCCTGCTCATGAGCGGTTTTACGAACTTTGCGATGAATACGGTTTGTACATTACCGATGAAGCCAACATCGAATCGCACGGTATGTACTACGACGAACATTCGCTTGCAAAAAAGCCGGAATGGACAGCCGCTCATGTGGATCGCATGATGCGCATGGTAGAACGCACCAAAAATCATCCTTCGGTGGTTGTTTGGTCCATGGGAAATGAAGCCGGCGATGGTGTTGTTTTCACAGCCGGATACAAAGCCATAAAAGAACGCGACCCGTCGCGTCCCATTCACTACGAACGGGCCATTATGGGCGACAACACCGACATTTTCTGTCCGCAATACCCGGGAGTTCAAACACTTGAAAAATATGCTTCGGAATGGCAGCCCAAAACCATGATTGCCAGCGAATATTCCCATGCCATGGGTAACAGCAACGGCAATTTGGTTGATTTGTGGGAAGTGATTTACCGCGAAGGAAACGACCAGTTGCAGGGCGGTTACATTTGGGACTGGATTGACCAGGCGCTGGCGAAAACCGACGAAAGTGGCACAGAGTTCTGGGCTTACGGCGGAGATTACGGAGAAGGAATGCCAACCGACTACAATTTTGTGTGCAACGGAATCATTTCGGCCGATTATACCCCGCACCCGGCAATAAACGAAGTAAAGTATGCCTATCAGAATGTTCGTTTTGAGGAAGTTCAGAACGGGTATAAAATTTCTAACTTCCACGATTTTATTGATTTAAGTAATTATGAAATAAGCTGGACAATTTCTGGAAATGGTGAAAAAATATACTCCGGGATTCTGGAAAATTTCAACCTTGAGCCACATTCAAACAGAATAATCAACCCGCCTTTTACCAATTTCACCCCAAAACCCGATGTGGAATATTTCATCGATTTTTCGGTGAAACTGAATCAAAACAAACCTTTCAGGCCGGCAGGTTTTGAAGTGGCGCATGACCAGTTTCAATTTGAAATGTTTGTTCCGGAAAAATCTGAAACTCTGGAATATGATGCACTTCAACTTACTGAAACTGCAAACATACTGGAAGTTACCGGCATCAATTTTAAAATTCAGTTGGATAAAAATTCCGGCACTTTTACTTCTTACGAAATAAACGGAATGGAATTGCTGCAAAAAGGTCCGCGGGTGAATTTCTGGCGACCGCCAAATGATAACGACAAAGGGAGTAACATGATTTCCCGTCTCGGAATCTGGCGCGAAGTGACCAACGAAGCTTTACCCTCTTCTATTGAAAGTTCACAGTCCGATCCAGGGAAAGTGGTGATTGCAACACATTTCAACCACGAAAAAGTGAATTCAAAACAGATAGTAACGTACACGATTTTTGGCGACGGAACGATTTACATAAACACACAGTTGGAAACCGGTGAAAGTGAAATACCCGACCTTCCGCGTTTTGGTCTGAAATGGAAACTGCCGGTAAATTTCGAAAATCTGGAATATTTTGGTCGCGGACCACACGAAAATTATGTGGACAGAAACAGGAGCGCTTTTGTGGGAAAATATGCCGGGAAAGTGGCCGGCCAGTATTTTAAGTATGTGCGTCCGCAGGAAAACGGTTACAAAACTGATGTACGCTGGTTTGAACTGCGCAACGAAAATGGTGTGGGAATCCGTGTTTCAGGAGAGCCGCTTGTTGGTTTTTCTGCACTGCACAATCCGGTAGAAGATTTTGACATGAAAGATGCTGAAGATTACCGGCATACCAACGATATTGTAAAAAAGGACGGCGTTTTTGTAACCTGCGACCTGAAAATGATGGGCGTGGCCGGCGACAATTCGTGGGGTGCACGGCCCTATCGGAAATATTCCATTCCGGCGCAGGATTACGAATTTAGTTTTACCATTCAGCCGGTTTTCTGATTTTTTTTAAAAATCATACAAAATTAAAAACCATATTTCCTGAAAATGCTGGAAATATGGTTTTTTGTTTGTTAAAAAGTAGAGCTTATTTTATCAGCTTTCTCAAACCTTCACCTATTTTATTCAGGTTATCCTGTAGATTATCCCTGGTTGATTTTTTTACTTCCTCGGTAATCATTTTACGGGCATCATTCAAATCAATTTTTACTTCAGGTTTTCCAACCGGGCCGCTCAACAGCACTGAAGCCGGTATAAGTTGAATACGTTCCTGTCCCGGTAAAACGCTTAAAATATTTTGAATATCATTTCCGAATGCTTCCCGCTGCACGTTGAAATCGAGGCGCATATCCAGCAGATTTTCCGTGTTAAGATTTCCGGCAATTTTAGTTTCCTGACCAGCAATTCGGGTAGTAAAAGGTTTCAGTTGAATAGTTCCATCAACCACTTCCACGAACGCACGAAAATCATCAACTTTAACATTGCTCAATCGTTCCGATTTTAAAATTCCTTTTAACTGGTTAAATATAGGCGATTCAATAATCTGAAGGTTTTCTGTACTAAATAAACCGGTTCCGTCAATGGATGTGGCAAGCAGTTTAAATCCCTGGCTCAGTTGCCCGTTCACTTTCAAACTGGTACTGAATTTTCCCTGGCTTTGCCGTGCAATGGGCATCATGCGTTGTACACTCGTAAGTGTTTGATAGGCTTTTGGAATATCTACCCCAACTAAATCGAAACCAAAATCGAAAAATGGCTGATTTTCTGTTGTATTTTCATAAGAACCAGTCAGTTTCAATTCACCATCGAGCATGCGCATATTCAGTCCGTCGAGGACCAGTTTACCGTTACGAGCTGTAATTAAACCATTTACATCGGTAATGGGAAGTTGTTCGAAAATAACCCGCTGAATATTTGATTGAAATGTAAAATCAATATTTTTGGGAATATCAAAAACAAGAATCTCCTCTTCAGCAGCATTTTCTGCCAATGGCTGATTTGGTTGTTGGGCAGTTGTATCAGTTTTGACTACCTGCAAGCGCAGCAACTCATTCAGATTAACAAGATTGGAATTCAATTGAAGATTACCTGCCAAAGTTCCGTCTTTGAGTAAGTAATTAAGGTAGTTGTTAACCTGTCCGGTTAATTTAAAATCGCTTGCTCCAACACGCAGGTTTAGTCCACTTAGGTTAACCGCGCGGGGAGAAAAATCGAGTCTGCCTTCAGGAATATTAATTTGTTGTGTTAATGATGGTGAATTGTAAATAAAACGCGTTAATAAAACCGTTCCGTCCGACTGAATTTTTTCGTATTCTTCGTTTTCAATGGCAGAATAGTTGCCTTTTACAAAAAGGTTTGCATCAATTATTCCTGCAATATCCACACTATCAAGTGGAAGCGCATCTTTCAAATCGTTGAAATTTACGTTCCCAACAAAAGCCCCGTCAAACCAGGGATCGGAAAACAACTTTTTGAGTTGTAGTGTTAAATCCACCGGACTGTTTTTCACTTCGGCATGAGCTTTTGAAATATTAACCTCTGTTAAATCGAGATCTCCTTGTGGCTTTTTAATACTCACATCGGCTGAAATATTTTTAATTTCTTCGGGCAAATCAGCATAATGAACATTCCCGTTGGCAACATCCATTTTCAGGTCGAATGCAGGATAATCTTCTTCAAAATAAAATCCTTTTACTGTACCTGAAATGGTGGCCGTACCGCTGGTTTCAATGTCTTTCAGATAATCCTCGTAATCGGGAGGCACCAGAGCCAGAAAATTATCGAACCCCGATTCTTTTGTTTGCAGTTTCAAATCGAAAAACATGCTGTCGTTGGGCATTTGAATCAGACCAAGCACTTCCAGTGGCAGGCGGTTTATCAGCAGTTCGTTTTCCTGAATTTCGATGTCCATTTTATCGTAATCCACATTCAGCACCGTGCGGGTTTCCACCGAAGTATTGGAAATGTAATTCACACCTACATAATTCAGTAAAAACTTTGCAGCCGTCCCTTCGGCCAGCAATTGTGCGGCTGTTCCGTACATTTTTCCTGAAATATCAATGTCGATTTCATCAAACTTCAGCAACATATCCATTTCCCGGTCTTCATAAATAAAATTTGCTTTGATGATTTCAATCTTCTCAAGCTGGAGCACCAGGCCATCTTCTTCTGCGTCGCCTGCCACCGAGGGAACCGTTTCAGCAGCCTCGTCCGATTCTACCATGAGGTCCCAGTTGACATTTCCGGTTGGCCCAACCACAAGCTTAAGTAGCGGACGATCGAGAATAATTTCCTCAATACCAATGTTATCCTTATTGAACAACTGCCGCAATGCGGTTTTTGAACGCAACGAGGGAACGGTAAAAATGGTATCGTTTTGAAATTCGCCTTTACCAACGACCAAAACATCAGTTAATTCAAGTGTTACTTTGGGAAAACTGCGTAGAAGCGACAGTTTCAGGTCGGCAAATTCCACTTTGCCATTTACATTTTTGTTGATGGTGGTTTTCGCTTTTTCGATTAAAGTCTGCTTGAAAAACAGCGGAATGGCAGATAACGCCGCTACCAGCACTGCCACAATTATTCCAATAATGATGAGTATTTTCTTCATGTTCTTTTTGTGTTTTTTAATTTTGACAGTAACACCCTCCTAAAATGATGCCATGTTTCAAAATTAAAGAAAACCTGACGAATTTGACGGGGATAAGTGTTAAAGAGTGATAATAGTTTTCCGTAAAATCTGCAGCGCCGTTTGGCTCGACCGGATGATATTCCTTTCACGATTATCGCCAAACACAAATTTTTCGGCAACTGTATTCCCGGGACCAGCTACGGCAAACCAGACCGTACCCACTGGCTTTTCTTCCGTCCCGCCAGTTGGGCCGGCAATTCCCGATGTTGCCACTGCAAAATCAGCATTCAGTTTGTTACGGGCGCCAGTTGCCATTTCGCGCACCACTTGTTCACTAACAGCGCCGTGCTTTTCCAGTGATTCCACTGAAACTCCCAGCAGGTTTTGTTTTATTTCGTTTGAATAGGCCGTAGTTCCGCCCTTGTACCAGCCCGAACTTCCGGGAACCGAGGTAATGAGATGTGAGATGTAACCACCTGTGCAACTTTCTGCAACGGCAAGCGTTTGACCTTTTTCCAGTAACATTTTTCCAATCACCTCAGCCAAAGTTTCATTATCGAAACCAAAAATATGGTCGGGAATGAGCTGCTTCAGGCGTTCTATTTCATCCTGAACCTGTCGTTTCAATTCATTTAAATCACTTCCCATGGCTGATAGTCGCAACCTCACCGACATGGGGTTGGGAAGATAAGCCAGCTTAATGTTTTTGGGCAGCGAGTTTTCCCAGTTTTCAATGCGCTGGGCCAGCATCGACTCTGGGAGTCCCTGCGTTTGAACCGTCTTGTGAAAAATGGCTTTGGTTTTCCCGTTGTTTTGCAGGCGGGGCAAAATTTCATTTTCCACCAAATATTTCATTTCGAACGGGACTCCGGGCACCGAAACAAAAATGGTATCATTCTTTTCGAACCACATGCCCGGCGCTGTGCCCGCTTTGTTGGGCAAAACCGTGCACGACTCCGGGACCAGCGCCTGATCGCGGTTCAGCTTGTTCAAATCGATGTTCCGGTTTTTAAATCGTTGTTTAATGTGTTCAAATGTGGGCTCATGAAACACCATTTTCGTGTTGAAATATTCGCAAAGGGTATGTTTTGTAATATCATCTTTTGTTGGCCCGAGGCCGCCTGTAAGAATGACCAAATCCACCTTTTCTTCAGCATTTTTCAAGGCTTCCATTATGTGATCGCTATCATCGTGAACCGATGTAATCTGGTAGATTTCAATGCCGCTCAGATTGAATTGTTCGGCAATCCAGGCCGAGTTGGTGTCAATTATCTGCCCGATGAGAATTTCATCGCCAATGGTTATAATTTCTGCTTTCATTTTATAAGTATCAAAATATCAGACTACGAGACACAAGACTAAGAAAAGTAAAAACCAACTAATCATGTTTTCTCTCGCTAAGACGCAAATGCGCCATGTTATTTTTCAAATGTTTTCAAATGTTTCAACCGTTCAAACAACGGAGGGTGCGAATAGTTGAAAAAAACATACAACGGATGTGGAGTCAGGTTACTCAGGTTTTTTTGCGAAAGTTTTTTCAGCGCAGAGATCAGCGGCTCCGGTTTAAAATGCTGTGCTGCAAACGCATCGGCCTGGTATTCGTTTTTCCGGATAAGCTGGTTCATAAAAATTCCCAAAACAAACGAAACCGGTGAATACAAAATACCAAATGCCACCAGTCCGATATGAAAGTTTGGCTCTTCAACGCCGAGCGCTTTGCTCAGGTGAGAATTTTCGATCAACAGAGAAAAAATGAACAGCACAATTCCGGTTTGAATCAGTGAAATGACCAGTCCCTGCATGACGTGTTTCTTTTTATAGTGACCTATTTCGTGAGCCAGTACCGCAACAATTTCATCAGTTCCCATCTCTTCAATCAGCGTGTCATACAGCACAATTCGCTTTTTGGCGCCAAGCCCGGTAAAATAAGCATTGGCTTTTGTGGATCGTTTCGAGCCGTTTATCACAAAAATATTGTCGAGTTTGAAACCTACTTTTTCGGCAAATTGCTGAATGGCAGTACGCAACTGACCCTCTTCCAGCGGGGTTTGTTTGTTGAAAAACGGCACTATAAGGTTGGAATAAAACATGGCCATAAAAATACTGAAAGCTGCCACCACTAGCCAGGCGTAAATCCAGAACATGTCTTGCGTTTTCTGGTAAATAAAAATGATAAGTGCCAGCAATCCGCCACCAATAATAGCTCCCAGCACCCACCCTTTTAACTGATCGAGCACAAACGTTTTGGGAGTGGTTTTGTTGAAACCGTATTTTTCTTCAATCACAAACGTATCGTAAACAGAAAAAGGCATGGTAATTAAGTCAGAAGCAAACATGATGATACCGAAAAAAAGTAGTGCCGCCAAAATGGCATGAGAGGCAATATTCCATGCAATGCTGTCAACAAATGCAAATCCGTAAAAAACAAACATGGCCAGAATAACCAAAAAGCTGAAAGTCCCGGTAATCATTCCAAACCGGTGATTTTCTTTTTGATAGGCCTGTTGTTTGGTATATTTTTCATCGTCGTAAATCCCTTTCAGTTCATCTGGCAGTTTAGTGCCCATCCGTTTGGTGTTCAGGTATTCCAGGTAATTTTCGAAAACAAAATCGAGAACAAGTATCGTTATGATGATCCAAAAAATAACTTCGTGCATATTGAATAATTATATGAATCGCAAATATAACATTTGGTAACCCGAATTCCGATTCATTATCTTATAAAATCAACCGCGAAAAATATTTATGTGCGAAATGAACCACTTCATAAAAATATTTCATTTTATTCTTTGTAACCTCAAAGGGATTTTAACTACATTGCACATGAATTGTAAAAATTACATCCAATGAAAATCACTATTTTAACTTTTGGCTTACTCATTTTATTTTCGTTTTCCATGTGTGCACAGGAAAAAGAACCCGAATTTGAAACCCCGGCGCATATTCTCGTTTTTTCAAAAACTTCAGGTTTCCGGCATGAATCGCTGTCGTCGGGAATAAAAATGCTGTTCGACCTGAGTAAATCGCAAAACTGGGTTATTACTGCTACCGAGGAGAGTTCTGCTTTTAACACTGAAATACTATCCGGTTTTGATGTGGTTGTATTTATGAATCCGACAGGCGATGCGCTGAATGCCAGTGAACAGGTAGCTTTTGAAAATTTCATGAAAAAAGGAAAAGGAATGGTTGGAATTCATTCGGCTGCTGATTTTGAATACGAGTGGCCATTTTACGGCGAACTGATTGGCGGTTATTTCAAAACCCATCCGCCAGCCCAAACCGGCACCGTTATTTTTGAAAATTTCGATCATCCGGCTATGAAACCATTTAAAGGAATGGAAAGCTACACCACATTTGACGAATGGTACACGTTCAGGGAAAATCCTCGCCCAAAAGTGAATGTGCTGGCAACGCTTGATGAGGGTAGCATAAAAAAATACAAAAACGACGACTGGCGCATGGGGGATCACCCCATCATTTGGTGGCTGGAAAAAGACGGAATGCGTTCGTTTTACACCGGTTTTGGCCACACCCACGAAGCTTTTCAGGATGAAAAGGTGAAGGTTCATATTAAAAATGCGATCAATTGGGCTGCAAAACGAATCGATTAATAGCATTTCAGATTTAAAATTTTTACTACAAAGAGGATTTTTCCATTCTGTAAAATCTTAAAAACCAGAAGATGAAATTCATTGGCTACTTTATGCTGTTATTTATTTTAGGTTGTTCTGTGGAAAAACCGGAACCAACCCCGATTAACGTTATTCCACTGCCCAACGAAATGGCTTACAGAAAGGGTGCATTCAAAATTAAAAAAGAATTAACCCTCCATTTTAACGACGAAACGATAGAGAAGACTGCCCTGATTTTTACTTCCCAAATGGCGGAAGTTCTTCCGGTTCAGCTTACAAAAGATGAAAAAGCAGACATCAAAATTATTTTGCAACAACCCCTTAATAAAAGTGAATTTTACGAGCTTGAAACAACGAAAAAACAAATTACAATTAAAGCCAATTCGGTGGAGGGCATTTTTAACGGGCTGCAAACTTTGAGGCAAATACTGCTTTTTGCTGAATCAGAAAATGGTAGTCTTGAGATTTCGGTTATTACCCTCAGGGATCAACCGCGTTTTAAGTGGCGTGGAATTATGCTCGACGAATCGCGTCATTTTTTTGGAGCCCAAAAAGTAAAGGAATTACTCGATTTAATGGCATTGCACAAACTTAACATCTTTCACTGGCACTTAACCGATGTGCCGGGTTGGCGAATCGAAATAAAAAAGTACCCAAAATTAACCGAAGTTGGTGGAATCGGAAATCATTCAAATCCGGATGCTCCTGCTGCATTTTACACGCAGGATGAAATTAAGGAAATTGTGGAATATGCTGCTGAACGAAATATCGAAATTATCCCTGAAATTGATATGCCGGGACATGCAGCCGCTGCCAACCGGGCTTATCCTGAGTTTTCAGGAGGCGGTTCTGAAAGGTATCCGGAATTTACGTTTAATCCGGGAAAGGAAGAAACATACGCTTATCTAACCGACATTCTTAGAGAAGTTGCCGCGCTTTTCCCTTCCAGGTACATTCATTTGGGCGGAGATGAAGTGCATTTTGGCAACGAAAGCTGGAACACGAATTCTGATGTGCAACGTTTGATGAAACAGCATCATTTCAGCGACTTAAAAGAAGTTGAAAGTTATTTTGTGCACCGAATGGCCGATTCGATTCAAATGCTGGGAAAAACAGTTATTGGCTGGGACGAAATTGTCGATCACGGATTGAGTCCTGAAAATTCGCTGGTAATGTGGTGGAGGCACAATTTACCCGAAAAACTTGAGGCAGCGCTCAACCAAAACTTTTCTACGGTGCTTTGTCCAAGAATTCCGTTGTATTTCGATTTTGTTCAGCACGAATCGCATAAAACTGGCCGACGTTGGGCCGGAGCTTTCAGTCCGCCCGAACTGGTTTATCAATTTCCACCCGACACTTTACCCGGATTTTCAACACATTATGAACAAATTATTGGGATTCAGGCAAACCTGTGGACGGAACAATTTTCAGATAACCAACAATTCGATTTCATGATTCATCCCAGGCTTTCTGTGCTTGCCGAGGCAGCCTGGACCATCCCTGAAGTAAAAAATTACAACAATTTTAAAACACGGTTAAAACCAATGATAAATTATTTCGAATCGAAGGGCATTTATTATTTTAATCTTTTTGAACCGGAGTCCACCCCTGAACCGCAGGTAACTTTTTAAGCAGAACAATAGTTTCGTTTTCCGGTTATTATTGACAGAAATTTGACATCAATTTTGAATGAAAAAGAACTGGCAAATTAAACTAGGTATATTTTTAATGATTTTTTCAGGGGTATTTTTTGCGGCCACCCTACTCATTCCACTTTCCGATTTACCAACTAAAACCAAAGTGATAGGGTCAACTGTGAGTTTGATCCTCATGGAAATTGTGTTTTGGTCGGGCGGGTTACTCGTTGGAAAAGAATTATTTACCCGGTATAAAAAACAACTTAATCCGGTGAACTGGTTTAAAAAAAACCAATCCGATCCGGGAAATCATCAGTAAAATCTTAATGAAAATATTTCAATTATTTTGAAATTAAAAAAGAATAAAACATCTTTAAATCAAAATTTTTATTTCAGATTGATAATATGCCTTTCAAAATGATAAAAAATATATTCTCCATTTTTCCCTTGATTCTTATATTTTCCTGCCAGTCTTCAAAAAAGAATGACAATAATAAATCAACCCAAGAAGCAAATGTGCAGTCACAAGAATGTTGTGTCAGCGCGGTTCCCGATCGGTTTAATGGTTCATTAACAACCACCAACAGCGTTTTAACAGTAAATATTGATTCTTTAAAAAAAACAAATCCGGCTTTGGAAGAAATGCTTTTTATTCCAGGCGGTGTATTTAATATGGGAGCCCGCGATGCGCAATTTGCGCGGGAAGACGAATACCCCGTTCACCCCGTAAAAGTGAACAGCTTTTTTATGGACCCCCACCCTGTAACCAATGCCCAGTTTCAGAAATTTGTGGAAGAAACCGGGTATGTTACCACTGCCGAAAAAGACATTGACTGGAATGAATTCCGGAAACAACTTCCGCCCGGAACACCAAAACCCGACGATAGTTTATTAATGGCTTCTTCTCTTGTTTTCTCTCCACCGGCACATCGTGTAGACCTGAATGATGTTTCGCAATGGTGGACATGGATTCGCGGAGCAAGCTGGAAACATCCGCATGGCAGGGGAAGCAGCATTAAAGGAATTGAAAATTACCCGGTGGTGCATGTAAGTTGGGAAGATGCCAATGCATACGCAAAATGGGCTGGAAAAAGATTACCTACTGAAGCCGAATGGGAATATGCAGCCCGTGGCGGCCACGACGATTACGTTTATGCCTGGGGTTTTGAACGGGTGAATGAAGGAGCACCAAAGACAAATAGCTGGGACGGCGAATTTCCGGTTTACAACTCTGCACGCGATGGATATGAGCTTTTGTCTCCGGTAAAACAGTATGCACCAAACGAATATGGATTATATGATATGGCCGGTAATGTATGGGAATGGTGCGCCGATTTGTATCATCATGAATATTATAAAACATTTAATCCAGAGGAAGTTGCAGATAATCCGACCGGACCTTCAACTAGTTACGACCCCATGGAACCTAATGTGCAAAAAAGGGTAATCAGGGGCGGTTCATTTCTTTGTAATGATTCGTATTGTTCGGGGTACCGGGCTGCTGCCCGCATGAAAAGTACCGAAGACACCGGTATGTCTCACCTGGGGTTCCGGTGTGTTGTTTCAGCCGAATAACAATTCCTGAATAATCACTCCAAATCTCTTAAAGGTTGGGAAAAAGAATGACCTGATTATAAGATTTTAAATCCAAGAGTAATCATAAAGGTCTGGTTTTTACCGCTTAGATTCTCGGTGGGGTAAGAATAAAGATTGTTTGCTCCATGCTCCATACGGGCATCCAGAAAGAAATTCCAAAAATCAATCCCAACTCCATATTGATACCCATAATAATGATCTTTCAGATACTCTTTGGAAAAATCATCATGATCCTCAATATTCTTACTTGCCAAAAAGCTAAAAACCGGTCCGGCAATAATGTGCAAATTTGATCTTTCGCCATTAACAATATTAATCCCTAAAAGCAATGGAACATCAACATTGTTTAAATCAAATCTGGTTATACGTTCCGATATATTTGGACCCTTTTCCAGCACTTCACCCCCTTTGGCGCTAAAATACAATTCGGGCTGAAGATAAACATTGCCATAACCTACACGGGCAAATGCACCTACATGAGTTTTCAAAATCGATTCGGAAGTAAATTCACTTTTCCTGAATGTAACCTTCGAACTGTTTATCCCGCCCTTAATTCCTGCAGTCAGAAAAGGTTGTGCTGTTATCACAAGTGGTAACAAAAAAAACATTGAAATGATGAACTTTTTCATGGCTTCAAATTTTATTTAGAACGTTAATTTTATTTCTGAAGTATATTATTTATTCGTTTTTCAAATTCGCATTTATTTTTGCCGGTTGCTAAAATTCAAAACCTGTGCCATTTTACTTTCAAATTCTTCAGAATACAAAATTGTTGAAACCACATAAACAGCATTAAGAACAATAATTAGTATATTGCCATCAATAAAAAAACCTTAATAATGGAAAGAAGATCATTTTTGAAAAAATCAGCGGCAGCTACAGGAGCTGCCTTTGCAACCGGTAATTTGAGTGCCGGTTCTGTTCCACCTCCTGAAAAAGATTTTTACGAATTGAAAGTTTACCAATTTGCCGGAGGCGGCGGCGTAAACCAGTTAAAAAATTATTACACCGAGGCTGTTATTCCCTTTTTAAATAAACGGGGTGCAAAAGTTGGAGCTTTCGGCGAATACAGTCTGGAAGATCCGCCAAAACTATACATTCTTCATGCGCATAAAAGCCCGGCCGATTTCTGGGATGCTGTTCAGGCCATGAAAAACGACAAAACATACCTGGATGCGGCAAAAACTTATTTCGATCTTCCGGCCAGTCAACCGGTGTTTGAGCGCTACGAAACTTTTTTGATGGAAGCTTTCGATAGCATTCCGCAGTTAAAAACACCCGATAAAAGCCGGGGACTTTTAGAGCTGCGAACTTATGAGAGCTATAATGAAGACGCATTCCGACGGAAAGTAAAAATGTTTAATGTGGAGGAGCTTCCACTGTTTGAAAAGGTAGGTTTGCATCCGGTATTTTTTGGTGAACTCGTTGCCGGACGATTTATGCCGGCATTAACTTACATGTTGTGGTTTAAAGACATGGACGAAAGAACTGCAAACTGGGCTAAATTTGGTGCAAGCGAAGAGTGGAAAACTATGCGAACAAAGCCAGAATATGCTGATACAGTTAGCAAAGTGAAAAAAATATTCCTGACACCAATGGATTTCAGTCAAATATAATTTCACAAACAGATTATACTATGTTCGAAAAAACAATCCGTTATTTAGTTTTTTGCTTTTTTATTGCGCTAACGTTGATGAGTTATGCGCAAAACAGCACTTCCAATGGCAAATACCACAATGTAAAAGAAGTTCAGCAAACGCTGAAAGAATTACAACAAAAAAATGCCGGGAACACGCGGGTCCATACCATTGCAACCAGCCCCGGTGGCGAACCGGTTACTGTTTTGGAAATCGGAAGCAACCAAACCGGAGTTCCTGCTATTTTTGTAGGCGCCAATTTTGAAGGCAACATTCCAATTTCTACTGAAGGGGCATTGCGACTGGCAAAAATGCTAATCGATTCAGTGAGCTACACTTCAGCATTAAAGTGGTATATCATGCCAAATCCCAATCCCGATGCCGCCAAAGGTTTTTTTGCCGGTGTAAAATATAGCCGCACGATAAACGATTTCGAAATTAACAACGATGCCGATGAAGCCGTAAATGAAGATGGGTATGACGATTTGAACGGTGACGGGTACATTACCCAAATGCGTTTAAAAAGTCTGGATGGAACGCATATCGTTTCCAAAAACGACCCACGGATAATGGTACGTGCCGATGCCGGCAAAGGGGAACGGGGAGAGTACAAAATTTATTCAGAAGGAATTGACAACGATGGTGACGGACTCTTCAACGAAGATGGCGAAGGTGGAATCAATGTGGGAATTGCTTTTCCCCACCTTTTCCCGGCAAACAACAAGGAAGCAGGACTTTACCCGGGGCAAACTCCCGAAGTTTACGGGATTTTACGGTTTATTTTTGAACGGCCCGAAATTGCCATGGTTTACACGTTGGGAAGTTCCAACTTTTGCCTGGTTCCGCCCAAAGGAGGCCGAAAAGGAGAAGCAAATCTCGACCGGATAAAACTACCGGGACGCTATGCCCGCATGTTAAATGCCGATGAAAACCAGACCTATACAATGGATGAAGTCATTGAGATGGTAAAGGAAGTTGTACCCCCTGGAATGGAAGTCACCCCGTCGCTGGTAGCCGGAATGCTTGGTTTGGGAGCGGTTGTGAACCCGCAGGAAGATGATCTGAAGTTCTACTCAAAGTTTTCGGAAGAATATAAAGAATACCTGAAAGCAAAAAATTTCAGTATTGAAAATCTTGATCCTGAACCGGCCAAAGACGGCTCTTTCGAACTTTGGGCATATTATCATTTGGGTGTTCCTTCGTTCAGTATGAATCTGTTTTCTGTTCCAAAAGTGAAAGAAGAAAAAAGTGAAGAAGATAATTCACTTTCCCTGGAAGAGGTTGAAAAAATGGAAGCAGAAGCATTTGTTGCAATGGGTGAAGAAAAAATAGCAACTTTTTTAAAAGCCAATAATGCACCCGACCGATTTACGGCAAAAGGAATTATCGAAATGATGGAGTCTGGGAAATTATCTCCGAAACAGATGGCCGGAATGATGAAAAATATGCCGAAACAGGAAAAGGAAGGCGAACCCAGCGAAAAGGAAAAAGCCTTGCTGGCCTGGTCTGAAAAGGAATGGGATGGAAAAGGATTTGTGGAATGGCAAAAATTTCAGCACTCCGATTTAGGCGAAGTTGAAATAGGCGGATTTGTTCCATACCTGGAATCCACGCCAAAACCGGAACTCGTTGATTCGTTGCTTGCGGTTCAGCTCCCCTGGCTGCTGCATCTCACAAAAAAAATGCCCGAAATTTCTTTTACCAAAGAGGAATTAACCGAATTGGGTTCAGGAGTTTACAAGCTGGAACTGTTTATTGAAAACAATGGAACACTTTCCTATCCAATTGCAATGGGTCAGCGAAACAGTCAACCTGCACCGGTGGTTGTGGTTCTGGAGGGTGATTTTGAAATTCTTGAAGGAACCGCCCGAACCTCGGTTGGCAGTATTGGCGGAAATCAGGTTCGAAAACTCACCTGGTTGGTGAAAGCCGGTAAAAGAGCCGTAATTTCAGCCAAACTGGAGTCGGCTGTTTTCGGTGAAAAAGTGAAACAAATAAAAATCGGAGGGTAATCATGAAACAATTATCAATAATAATATTGCTGGTTTCCCTGGCTTTTTCAGGTTATCCGGCAGACAAAGGAAAAATAGAAGTTCCATTGCGGTTCGACAGGTATTACAATTTGGCCGAAGTAGAAGAAGCACTTCGGGCATTGCATCAGGCCTTTCCAAAACTGACCAAACTGGATGTGGTTGGGAAAAGTGAGGAAGGACGCGAAATTTATGCCCTCACCATCAACAATCCTGATACCGGAAACGAACTCGAAAAGCCCGGCGTTTATGTAGATGGAAATATTCACGGCAACGAAATTCAGGCAGGCGAGGTTTGCCTTTATTACGCGAACATGCTGCTCACCAAATACGGAGAAAATGAACAAATTACAAATGCGGTGGATAAAAATGCACACTACATTATTCCGGTGGTGAACGTGGACGGACGGTATTACTTTTTTGAGGAAGGAAATACGCCCAGCACCAACCGTAGCATCCGGGTGCCTTATGACGACGATGGCGACGGGCTTTTCGACGAGGATGGCCCGGATGATTTGGACGGCGATGGTAACATCACACAAATGCGAATTAAAGATCCGCACGGCCAATACAAACCCGACCCGGAAGACCCGCGCATTATGGTACGTGTAAAACCCGGGGAAAAAGGGGAATACACGCTACTTGGATATGAAGGGATTGATAACGATGGCGATGGTCGGTTAAACGAAGATACTGAAGGTTACCTCGACCCCAACCGCAACTGGGGAAGTAGCTGGATGCCGCCTTATGTGCAACGGGGAGCCGGAGATTTTCCACTTTCGGGAACAGGACTGAAAGCCATTGCAGATTACATTGCAGCCCGCCCGAACATCATCGTTGGATATGCTTTTCACAATACCGGCGGAATGTGGCTGCGTGCACCGGCCGATAAATCGATTCGCCTCGATCCTTCTGATATCGCTGCTTTTGACGTGGTTGGAAACGAAGCCCTGAAAATGACTCCCGGTTATGTTTACCACGCCTCACACGAACTTTATCCAACCTACGGCGATTTCACCACGCATTTGTATTTTATTAATGGAATACTTGGCTTTGTGGGTGAATTGTTTATGCGCAACCAGGAAACTTTCAGGTCAAAAAATGAAAGTCAGAAACAGGATGACCTTGACTTTTCAGGGCGCGGCGGTTCATCTGACCGCAATCGTGAATTGTTGCAGTTTAACGACTTCCTGACCCAGGGAGAATTATATAAAGACTGGGAGAAATTCGATCACCCGCAATTTGGAGAAATCGAAATCGGAGGCTGGGTGAAAATGAGTTCGAGACTCCCCCACCCGTTTATGCTGCCCGATTTGGTTCACCGGAACGCCTCTGTTGTTTTACATTCGGCACAGCACACTCCTGAAATTGAAATGGAAGTTTATGACGTAAAAAAACTGGACGGTAATCTGAACCGGGTGAGAGTCAGGTTGGAAAACAAAAAAGGCCTGCCAGCTATGACTGCCCATGCATTTAAAACCAAATTATATGAACTGGACAGGTTGATGGTGAATGGAGCAAAAGTAGTTGCAGGTGGAAAAATTACCGATAAATATTTTGAAAAGGTAAGTTACAAAGAGAAAAAACCTGAAATTCAATTTCTTGCAATTCCCGGCTACGGGGTTGTAGAATATGAATTTTTAATTGAAGGCAAAGGCGATGTCACATTCAGCTTTGAATCGCAAAAAGCCCAAAATGTAACGGCATCTGTAAAACTTTAATATTTTATGAAGGCACTTGTTCTCGATAAATACATTGAACTCAATTACCGCGATTTTCCCGAGCCTGAAATTCAGCCTGATGAAGTGTTGATTGAAGTGAAAGCATGCGGAATTTGCGGTAGCGATGTTCACGGAATGGACGGCAGCACAGGTCGCCGAAAACCACCACTGGTTATGGGACACGAAGCATCCGGAGTAATTCTCGGAACAGGTGCTGAAGTAAAAAACTGGCAAGCGGGCGATCGCGTAACATTCGATTCCACCGTCTATCCGCTTAACGACTGGTTTACACTGAAGGGACATTACAACCTGAGCGATAACCGCCAGGTACTGGGTGTTTCTCCCGGCGAATACCGCCGGCACGGGGCTTTTGCAGAAAAGGTGGCTGTTCCGCAACACATCCTCCACCGGGTTCCCGACGGGGTTTCGTTTGAGGAAGCGGCCATGGTGGAGCCCATTGCCGTGGCTGCCCATGCCATCAATGTTTCGGGGCTGAAACCAGGAAGCAGCGCCTTGGTGGTTGGCGCCGGAATGGTTGGCGTTTTTGTGGTGCAACTGCTCAAACTTTTTGGCGCCAATCCGGTGATAGCAGTAGATATTGACGACAAAAAACTGGAGCTGGCAAAGAAATTCGGTGCAGATTTCACCTTCAATTCAAAAGAAAAAAACAACACTGAAAAAATTTTGGAACTAACCAAAAACCGGGGCGCAGACTTTGCCTTTGAAGTGGTTGGTATTGCCGAAACCGTGCAAATTTGTGTTGAAAACACCCGAAAGGGAGGAACGGTTGTTTTGGTGGGAAACCTTTCGCCGCAAATTCAATTTCCTTTACAACAAGTGGTTACACGTGAAATTACCGTTCAGGGAAGTTGTGCCATAAACGGGGAATATGAATTGGTGCTCGACCTGCTGGCAAACAAAAAGGTGGACGTTAAAGCGCATATTTCTGCTGTTGCGCCGCTTTCCGAAGGAGCGGACTGGTTCAAACGGCTTTATAACAAAGAGCCCGGATTAAATAAAGTCATTTTAATACCTGACAAAAATTTGAAAGCATGAAACTCATTTTATTATTGGTATTTATGTTCCCGGCATTCAATTTTCCGAATGAAAATCTGGAAAAAATCAACACTTCGGTTTTCGATTGGGAAAAAATGAAAGTGGAAAAAACCAAATCTGGTGAACGCCGGCAGATTCTGGAAGGAAAAACGAATGTGTTCGACTATTTCGAAATTCATGTGACCACTTTAAGTCCCGGCAACGCGCCACACGGAAGCCATGTTCATGCCGACATGGAAGAACTTATTATTGTGAAGGAAGGACTGGTTGAACAAAGTATTAACAGCGATAAAAAAATATTGGGCCCGGGAAGTGTCGTTCTGGCTTTGCCCGGCGACGATCATGGATTAAGGAATGCAGGCGACACAGAAGCTTCGTATTATATTATCCGTTGGAAAACGAATCAGAAAAACAAACTCATACAAACAGAAAAGACAGGAAGTTCTGATTTTTACAACTGGGAGGATATTGAATTCCAACCCACAGCAAAAGGTGGAAAACGACAATTTATGGATCGCCCGACGGTTTTGCTCGAAAATCTGGAGATGCATGTTACCACTTTGAATGAGGGAATTATGAGCCATGAAGAACATGTTCATGCAAACGAGGAAATTATCCTGGTTATTAAGGGCGAAGTAGAAGAATCAATTGACGGAATTCCACACCGTTTGGGTCCGGGTTCGCTTATCTTTTTAACCGATAATGTTCCGCACGGAATAAAAAATGCCGGAAAAAGACAGTGTGAATATTTTGCTTTTAAATGGAAATAGTTGTTCCCGATACTGTTTTATTTCACTCAAAATAAAAATCATATAATCTTTTAATCTGTTCAAATTGAATAAACACTCTGCAAAAAGATTTCAATTATTCCAAATACTTTCCGTTTTTCTGATTCTGTTTTTTATTCTGAATTACTCTGCTTTTGGAAATGATAATTTTCAAACTAAAGTTCCCGAAATTACGGTTTCCAAAGTGAACAGCACCACAATTAAAAAATACGAGAAGTTTGAAATCCGGCTCGAAATGCAGAATGTGACCTATGAAAATCCATTCGATCCTGAAGAAATTGATCTGTATGCCATTTTTCAATCTCCTTCGGGAAAAGAAATAAGAATAAACGGTTTTTACGATAATTACGAAGACGCCAACCATTGGAAAATCCGTTTTTCGCCCAATGAAACAGGCGCATACAACTACCAGGTTTTTGTGGAAAATAACGGCAAAAAAGGGAATTCTGACTCCCGAACTTTTGAGGTAGTAAATTCGGAACACAGTGGCTGGATAAAACAATCGGAGGTGAATCCGCGCTATTTTGCGTACGACGACGGCTCCACTTATTTTGCCGTGGGTGTTTACTCCCCCTGGCGAAACAACCAGGAGCGATTCGACAGGTACAAAGAACACAACGCCAACTTTTTTGCCATCTGGGATATTGGTTATGGCGGGTTTGTAAATGGTACCGGAATTATAGAGGAAGAACTGGGACGGTACAATCAGCTTAAATGTGGGCGGATTGATTCCATGCTGACGATTTTTGAACAAAACGACATCAAACTCATGTATGCCATCTGGCCGCACGATTTGTTTTCGGAAACCGTTTGGGCTGCTGAGTGGGACAAAAATCCTTTCCGCCATTTAATTGATGTTGCTGATGTGTATAAAGATTCGCTGGTTTGGGAATATCAAAAGAAGAAGTACCGCTACCTGATTGCCCGGTATGCCCATAGCCGCAGTTGGGGAATCTGGGAGCTGATAAACGAAATGAACGGAACCGACGGCTGGGCGCAGGGCCGGCACCAGGAAGCATTCGACTGGGTGGCCAAAGCGCAAAAATATTTCACCAAAAACGATCCGTACGGCCACCCGATGACTGCTTCGTTCAGCGGTGGTTTTGACCAATACCGGGAACAACTTCATGAAATTATTGATGTACCCAACCTGCACCTTTATCCGCGACAGGGCTGGGAATTGAAATATCCCGAAGATTCGCTGCGCAGCGCCATGTACAACTATGCCTGGGCTGCCCGCAGGTTTTACGACAACTTTGAAAAACCATCCATTTTTGGAGAATCGGGCGCAGAGTGGGAATATTTTAAACGAAACGATGACCGGTACCAGGAAGTTTATCACAATGCCATCTGGGCTTCGCTGACAAACGGTCTGGCCGGAATTCCCGTTTGGTGGGATTATACTTTTCTGACCCAACAGGACTGGGAACAGTTGAACCACCTGGCCGGTTTTGTGGCCGACATTGATTTTGCCCATCTCCCGTTTGAACCGGCTGATGCTACCGCCGATGGTGCCGATATTTATGTGATGGACGCCGGAAAAGATTGTTTCGGTTGGATGCGCTCTTATTCAAAGGATAATGCAGAAGGAACAGAAATCTCTCTTTCCAAAAAAGGAAAGGGTAATTTTGAGGTTTCCTGGTTCGATGCCTGGAATGGAAAATGGATAAAAACGGAAAAAGTTAAAGTTAAAAACGGAAAGCTGATTTTAACTGCACCAAAAACGGAAACCGCTCAAAACGATATCGCTTTTAAAATCAGGAAGGATTAATTCGGAATTTTATTCAAGTTTGAACCACTGTGATAAACTAATCCTGCGGCTTCAGGTATTCATCGCTGGTGGCAAATTCCCAGGTATTCAGGAAACCAAGTTTGATAATATTTATCATTTTCGCCCAGTTGATTTTAGACAGTTCATCCGAAGGCAAATGGTAGTCGGGATGCATGGCAGCCATAAAATAGAAAATGGGAATATCTTCCTGAGCAAACGGAGCATGGTCGCTCCCGCCAGCCGGTAGTTCGGATGCCCGGTAAGACAAATCGAGATTAATATCAAAATCCTGAATATGTTTTTTGGTCAATTTTTCAATTCCGGCGTTGGCTTTGGTGTAAGTCATCATGGCTTTATTTTTATGAATATCGTCATGAGCATCGCGGGCAATCATATCGTAGTTCAGGTTTAAAACTATATCCATATTCTCCTTTACAGCTTCGCGAACAAAATACCTGGAGCCCCACAATCCTTTCTCTTCGCCCGTCCATGCAGCGAAAATTATAGTTTTTTCAGGTTTCTTGCCGGTAGCTTTAAAAGCTTTGGCAATGGTCATCACTCCAACGGTACCTGAGGCATTATCGTCGGCACCGTTCCAAATCCAGCCGTTGTATTTTCCCACATGGTCGTAATGGGCACCCACCACAATAAACTCATCTTGCTTTTCGCCCTCAATCATTCCCAAAACATTCCGTGCTTTAACAATTCGCGAATCAACCGTAGTTTTAAAAGCCATTTGTTTTCCGGGAATTTCACTTGATGCCGGTTTCATTTTATCTTTTGCATTTTCCTCAAATTTTTCAAAACTGATTGATGTTCCGGAAATCAGTTCACCGGCCAGTCGTTTCGATACTGTAAATACAGGAAGATCAGAAGAAAGCGAATCTCCGGGAAGTGTCATCCTGTTGTCATAATAAGTTGGAAAAGGCTCGTCGGCTTCGAAGTAATCGCCTTTAACCGGGTAAATCCTGTTCTCTGCCCACGAAATTGAAAGATCATTTTCAGTATCAACCCGGATTACAGCCACAGCACCGGCTTTGCTCAAATTTTCAATTTTGTTGCGTTCCAGTCCGTATTGCGCATACCGACCAACCGGAGCAAATTTTTCGAATGCAACAGATGCGGAATCTTTATGACCCGGAAAACCGGCAAGAATAACGGCAACTTTTCCTTTCAGTTCCAGTTTATTCAAATCATCATAATTTTCCTTTTCATTTTTAAAACCATACCCGGCAAACACCAAACCAGCTTTACCCGAACGCCCAACTGTTCCGGGAGTTACATAAAAATCTGTTTTAAAATTAAAATCAACGGCACTTTCATTATTATTTCCGGTAGCAATAACCGAAAGAAACTGATCTTCTCCCGGTGAGTATTCCAGCAAACTGAAATTTTGAAAAAAAGTTTTTTCGGTGGTCACCATTTTTCCTTCCATTCTTTCTTTTCTGGACGGAACAATATATTCCGTATCGCCAAAAGGTTCGATGCCGTAAATTTTAAAAACCGATGCAATATAATCAGCCGCCAGATAGGCCCCTTTTGTTCCTACTCCCCTGCCCTCGGTCCAGTCTGAAGCCAAAAATTCGAGTTGTCCTTTAACAGCCGATTCAGAAATAGCATCAAGCCCTTTCTGCGCATCGGTTTGAGCTTCAGCAATAAACAAAGCAGAAAACAAAACTGCTGATGTAAAAATGTATCTTAGGTATTTCATTGTAAAATTTTAATTTATTGTTATTTAGATATTTCTGAATTCCTGTTTTATTTGGAATCGTAATAATACAAATAACTTTTTATTCCATTGAAAAATTCCGGTATTGTGGTTAAAAATTTTAACAAACCCGATAGAAAACCGAACCTTTTGGGGTGTACGACAAATTCCACGTTTTAAATCACAAAACAAACAATCAATTTTTTACACCGGTGCTTTAGCCCGGTGTTTTTCTTTTTCGTAGTCTTATTCGGCTTTAGCATTTAATTCTCTTAATGGCTAAAGCCCTTTTGTTTTTGATATCTCTATTCACCGGGCTAAAGCCACGGTGTAAAAAATCCGTTTTTACGAAAGCATATAAAAATATGGAATTGGTAGTACACTGAACCTTTTGTAAAACATATTTTTCATTTGGCTTTTGGTGTAACTTTATATAAAAATGAAAGTAGAATCAATAAACTTCTGTTCAATTAAAATCAACTGTCATGGAATCAGAAAAAATACTTAAAGTTTGCGGCTCCATCACCAAAAAAGAATCTCTGGCTTTAATAACCAGCAACATACTGGAAAACACTGTTGTAGCTGAGGCTGATATGCCTTATTCCAACTATTACGGGAGAATTCCGGATAAACCTCAGCCCAATTCTCTTTTTTTGTTTACCGAAGGGTTTTATACGTTGGAAGAAGCATTAAGGCTGACACAAAACATCGATATTTGCGCTAAAAACAAAGTGAATACAGCCAGTGCAATCTTTCTGCACCAAGGGCATCACATTCCTGCCATCCGAATCAGAAACTTTCCCGATTATCAACATTTAAAAATGCTGCAGGAATGTTATATTAAATTAGGAGTAAAATTTGCCCGGAAGGTTCAACTTGAAAAAGAAGCAGTAGTTACCGTGAGTAAATGCTTTTTTCTTGAAGATAAAGGAGATGGTATATTTTTTGATAAACAGGAAAAGCATGAAGGATACATCAATTTGCCCAAACGTCCGGAATTGTCTAAGTTTGAAAAATTAATGGAAAAAGTAAAAAACAACAGCGATTGTTTGTTTTTCGATGGGGCCATTGGTGGGTTAATCATTGATGGAAAAGTGCAGGATATAATGCGCGTTTATTCCGAACACCTTGATCTCAAAATGCTTACATGCATAAAAACAGAAGTATTAAAATGGATTTAGAGGAAATGATTTATGGAAAAACGCGTTTTCAGTACAATAAATAATATGATAAAAGAAGATAATAAAGTAGTCACCATAAAAAAAGCATCTGGCGAAGAAGAACCTTTTAGTGTTAACAAGCTAAAACAATCGTTACGAAATGCCGGAGCTGATGAAGAAATCATTGAACAGGTTGCGGAAGATGTAAACTCTTGGATTTACGATGGCGTTACTACTGCAAAAATTTATGGCCGGGCTTTTTCACTGCTACGAAAAAAGAAAAGCTACACTGCATCGCGATACAAGTTAAAAAAAGCCATTATGGAGTTGGGCCCCACCGGATTTCCTTTTGAGCACTTTATTGGAAAAATTTTGGAAGTTCAGGGTTTTAAAACAGAAGTAGGCCAGGTTGTAAACGGAAAATGTGTCACCCACGAGGTAGATGTAATTGCCACTCAGGACAAAAATCAATATTTTGTTGAATGTAAATACGGAACTTCACAGGGTAAGATTTTCAGCGTTCAAATACCGCTTTATATCCGAAGCCGCGTAAACGATATTATTGATAAAAGAAAAGAAGACGACAGGTTCAAAGACTTTACTTTTCATGGATGGGTGGTAACCAACACCCGCTTTTCAACCGATGCCATCAATTATGGAACCTGTAGTGGCCTTCATCTTCTCAGTTGGGATTACCCTGCACAAAACGGCCTTAAAGATTTGATCGACCGCGATAAAATTTTCCCAATAACAGTACTGCATAATCTTACAATAGCACAAAAACAGCAACTTATGGAAAAAGGTATTGTTATTTGCAAGCAGATAAGCGAAAATCCTGAAGTACTTGAACCTTTTCAAATAAAACCAAGAAAATTAAACAGTTTAAGGAAAGAAATCAGCGACTTGTCCTAAAATTCAGTAAGATTGCTTTTGGGAAATTTGGCAAACATGTTTATTTTAGCTGATTTGAATGACCATAGAACATTTAAGGCATGCACGACGAATCCAATCAGCAACTTAAGTTAGCATTTAATTTTATTCATTACACTAACCGCAATGTTTTTCTGACCGGGAAAGCCGGAACGGGAAAAACCACTTTTCTGAAAAACCTGAAAAAGATTTCACCCAAACGGATGGTGGTGGTTGCTCCAACCGGAGTAGCAGCTATTAACGCTGGCGGGGTAACCATTCACTCCTTTTTCCAGCTTCCGTTCGGACCGCAAATTCCGCAGAGTGCAGACAATACCATTTTTCCCGACAACAGACCCGGTGCCGACCGCATTAACCGGTTCAGCAAAAACAAAATCAACCTCATCCGCAGCCTCGATTTACTGGTTATTGACGAAATCAGCATGGTGCGCGCTGATGTGCTCGATGCCATCGACGCCACGCTGCGTCGGTTCAAAAACCGCTACCAGCCTTTTGGAGGCATACAGTTGCTTATGATTGGCGACCTCCAGCAACTGGCACCGGTAATAAAAGATGATGAATGGAATATTCTGAAAAAATACTACGATACCGGATTTTTCTTCAGCAGCCATGCCCTGAAAAAGTCTGATTGTGTGGGTATTGAACTAAAGCACATTTACCGCCAGAGCGAACAGGTATTTATCGATTTGCTGAACAAGGTGCGCGATAACAAAATGAACGCTGCAGATTTGCAATTGCTGAACAACCGGTTTAAACCCAATTTTTCGCCTGCCGAAGATGAAGGATACATTACCCTCACCACCCACAACTACCAGGCAAAACGAATAAATGAAGCACAACTGAAAAAACTGATTACGAAACTTCACCAGTTTCAGTGTACCGTGGAAGGTGATTTCCCGGAATACGCCTTTCCTGCCGATGAAGTGTTGGAAATTAAAACCGGCGCCCAGGTGATGTTCCTGAAAAATGATTCTTCCATTGAAAAAAGGTATTACAACGGGAAAATCGGCCAGGTGGTAAACATCATCGACGAGCAAATTGAGGTGCTTTGCCCCGGAGATACCGAACCCATAACCGTTGAACCCGATGTATGGGAAAATTCGCGTTACAGTTTGAATGAATTCAGCGGTGAAATAGAAGAAGTAGTGGTAGGAAAGTTCATCCAGTATCCGCTGAAGCTGGCCTGGGCCATCACCATTCACAAAAGCCAAGGACTTACTTTTGAAAAAGCCATCATCGATGCCCGGCAGTCGTTTGCCCACGGGCAGGTTTATGTGGCACTGAGCCGTTGCAAAAGCCTCGATGGACTGGTGCTGAGTACCCCGCTGAATTCACAGAGCGTTATCAACGACGAAACGGTTATTGGGTTTACCAACCAGGTGGAACAAAATCAGCCCGATGTAAAAGTGCTGGAAAAGCACCGTAAAACCTACGAACTTCAACTGTTGAACGAACTGTTCGATTTTAAACCGGTTGTGCGAACCATCTCTTACCTGTTGAAAATATGGAACGAGAATGCATCCTCGCTGATGGGCAACCTGCATACAGAACTCCAAAACTTACTGAAACCAGTTCAGGCAGAAATAATTGACGTGGCTGAAAAGTTTAGTCCGCAATTGGAAAAACTGGCCGGGAGATATGGTCATGCCGAAGAAAATGCCCCGTTGCAGGAACGGCTGAAAAAAGCGACAGAATACTTTTTAACCAAACTGAACGAACATTTGGAAGTACCGCTTGAACAAACAGGCTTTGAGACCGACAACCGGGCCATCCGGAAACGGTTGGCCGATATTCTGGGACAACTGGAAACTGAACTGGCCACAAAACGTGCCGGACTGGAATCTATTACCGGAGGATTTTCCATTCAACGGTACCTCGAAGTCCGCGCGCTGGCGTCCATTGAAAAACCTGCAGTTAAAGCCCGGAAACAGGCTGCATCGCTGAATGTGACCTACCCTGATTTTTACCGGAAACTGCTGGAATGGCGTGTCAACAAATCGATGGAAACCGGCATGGACGAGGCAAAAATTGTCCGGCAAAAGGTGATGCTGGAAATTGCGCAGAAACTCCCTGCCACTGCCGTTGAACTGAAAGCGGTAAAAGGAATGGGAGGTAAAAAGATGGAACAATTCGGGCAGGACATACTGGCGCTTGTTCTTGAATTCAGAAGGGAAAAAGGAATGGACATTCCGCTGAACGCCAAACAGGAAGTGGAGCTGGCCGGCCTCGACACCAAAGAAGTGAGCCTGACACTATTTAAACAGGGACTCAAACCGTCCAAAATTGCACAAAAACGCAACCTGGCCGTTTCAACCATTGAAGGTCATCTGGCGCATTTTGTAAACCGCGGGGAACTGGATATTTTCGAACTCATCGACCGCACAAAATACGATGCAATTGCTAAATGCCTTCGTGAAAAAACCGAAACCGAAACTACCAGCGACATCAAAAATAAACTGGGAAATGACTATTCCTATGGCGAAATCAGATTGGTAATGGCCGATTTGTATAAATAACACAGGTATTTTTTATTTGTCACCCATAAAAATACCGGATATTTTTAGTAGTACACCCACAAAAATATCCGATAATTTAATGGATGGTACCGTTTGACGAAGACTTTTTCAGACGAAAATAAAACCGACTAATTCTTAAAACTCAGGAATCCCCTTTGTGAGTTTTCATCCATGAAGTTTGAAATGAGTTCGGGTTTGAGCCTGCCTTTCACGTAAACCATGGCATTGTCGTCGCCACCAACCAGAATGAGTAATTCTTTAATGGATTTTTCGTCAGCTATTCCGAAAATAGTTACCTGGTCGTTCCCGTCTCTTACCACCATCAGTTCTTCCATTTCACTGTTTTCCTTAACGGCGTTGTAAAACTCCTTGTGCAAATTGCTGCGGGCATTCAAATTTTCATCTTCAATGGTTAGCACTTTCACCTTATCAATACTCTGTAGCAGCTCGCGTTCATTCTTTTCCAAATCGCCCCAGCGCGCTGCCAACCTTATTGCCCAACCGGGAACTGTAATAGTTGTAACTCCTTCTTTATAACGATATTTGGCAAACGCTTCAGAAACTCCGCTTTCGTATTCGCAGGCTGAAAAAAGGAAAACAAATAAAATGGAAAATAAGTAAATTCGTTTCATAGCTTATTGTTTTGTTTTTTGTTAGACGTACAGCACTGATAAAACGTTACTCCAAAATTCGGGAAAAGAAAATTCTTAATTCAACAAATTCGATGAACTGTCCATATTTTACGGCAAACAAAAGCCGGGCGACATACCCGGCTTGTTTCAAATATTATTTTTGATGAAATTTAGTATCCCAGGTTTTCCCCCTTCTCAATTGCCGGAACACCTTTCTCCATCCATTCTGGCATAGGCTCATCTTTCAGGTAATGATTGAAAAACTGAAACATCCGTTTGCTCAAATCTATGCGGTTGGCCCAGCTTGTAGCATTCAGGTTATGCGGTTCTCCATTGTAAGAAAGCATCCACACCGGTTTATTGAGGCGACGCAGCGCCACAAAATATTCAATGCCCTGATACCACGGAACGGCTCCGTCATCATCATTGTGCATCATCAATAGCGGTGTGTTCACTTTAGGCGCATAAAATAAGGGTGAGTTTTCGATGTAATGCAGCGGTTTTTCCCAAAGGGTACCACCTATACGACTTTGCTGTTGTTCGTACTGAAACATCCGGCTCATTCCTGATGCCCAGCGAATTCCCCCGAAGGCGCTGGTCATGTTGCTTACCGGAGCACCAGCCATGGCAGCAGCATACAAATCGGTCTGGGTAATCAGGTAAGCAATCTGGTAACCACCCCAACTTTGCCCCTGCAAGGCCATTCGCTTTTCATCGATATAAGGAAATGTATTCATCAGATATTGTGTGCCACTCACAATGGCATTGTAGGCACTTTGCCCCGGATAGCCTATTTTGTATGTGATGTCGGGTACAAAAACCACATAATCGTTGCTTGTATAAAACGGCTTGTTGATAGTGGAACGGCTTGGAGCCGGGTGCTGATGATTGTAAAGGTTTTCAGCATTCCTTTCGTAAAAATAAATTACCATCGGATATTTTTTTGCCGGATCGAGATTTTCCGGAAAATAGAGCAGTCCTTGTAACTTTTCGCCTGAAAAAGAAGTCCATTCCACCAGTTGTACTTTTGGCCAGATAAAATTTTCCTGCTGCGGATTGGCATCTGAAATCCGTTCGGTTTTCATAAAATTCAGATCGCTGCACCACAAATCGGGGAATTCACGCACGTTTTCCTTTGTCCAGATCAGTTTTTCTGCATTTTTGGCCTTTTTAACTCCGCCAAATTGATTTTTTTCCATAGCCAGCATTTCAGGATCGGCCACTACACCAAACCGGGTCCGAAAAAAACCGCCAGACATGGTGCGTTCATCAAAAGCACTGAGCAGGGCCGGTTCATTAGATGGAATGTGCTCCAACTCAGAGTCAAGCTTTATATAGCGAAGCCGGGTCTGATTCCGGCGGCCAAAAGCTTTGGTAATATTAACCGGAACCCGTTCGCCTGCCGGATCGAGTTTCCAGATATCGTAACGGTCGTAAATGTAAACAAACCGATCGTCTTCGCTCCAGCCAGCTAAACCATACGGACTTGGGTCCATCGGTGTGTCGTTCCGTTCGTCGTAAAAATTCACCGGTAATATTTTTGTTAGCGAAACTGCTTCCAATTGATTAATGTCGGTAGAACGTGCATAAAAACTACTGTCAGCCGGCTCGTACCAAACCACATATTTCCCTTGAGGAGAAATGCGGACAAACGATTTGCAGTCGGCAATTTCACGTTTGATGCCCGATTGTACATCCACAATGTAGTAATCGCGTTTCCGGTCGCCGGTCCAGCTTGACTCACGCAAGTAGAGCATCTCGTTGTACCCGAATGCCAAATCACTGTTTCCTTTCTGCAGAGTAGAAACGTCTCTCACCTGCGGATCGGCCAGTTGAATGAACCGGTTGAGATTGATATGATAAACCGCCAGGTAGGTCCGTTTTTTCTCCCGCTCTGCTTCAACTTTTTGCTGGGGCTGAAGTTTCAAATCCTGCCAGTTCCAGATATCCAGTTTTGGTTTTTCTTCGTCCAAAAGTGTATCTTTTGGCGCTGGTTTGGGAGCTTCAGCCGTGCCGAAAAATAGCTTGGTGGCGTCTTCCGAAAAATAAATATCGCTGTTTTCGCTGGGGGTCCAGCCAACAGGAATGCCACTGGTGTAGCCGTCCACTGTTTTTTCAGGCGTTTCATTTAAATCTCCCAAAAAAAGCGAATATACTTTTTCTTTGATGGTGTCCGAAGAAAACAGAAAAGCAAACTGATTTCCGGATTCGTTTGAAGTCAGCTTTTTCATCCAACCTTCTTCTGAAAAAATTTCCAATGATTCACCCGTTGTAGTATCGAATACATGGAGTGACGAAACAGTTCCGGTTGAATCTTTTACTTCCCGGTTGAAAAACACAGATTCTCCTTTTTTTGCATAAGTCCAGTCGGTAACATTTCGGAACATTAATGTATCGCTGGTTTCAACCTCAAAAAATACAAGTTCATCGCCTTCCTGTTTTTCCCTTTTCTTCTTCGAATTGTTTTCGGTGGTATCTTTCGGAACTGGCGCAGGTTCAACTGTAAATGCAATCCAACGGGCATTTTCTTCCGGAATTTTATAGGATTTCAGCTTTGGGTATTTATTGATTTCATTCCTGCTAAAAACCCAAATACCCAAACTGTCTTTGGGCATATCTTCCTTTTTCACCTTGTCCAGTTTTGCTTTTCTGATGCTGTCTTCAGGCTGTTTTATTGAAAATATGATAAAATCATTTTCCGGCCCGAATGCCGCTTTATTGCCACGGGGAATGGTGTCAAAATCTGACTTTCCGCTTTTCACAATCAGCATCCCGTCGCCCTTTTGCGGATTTTGTTCGAAAGCAACCCGGGTTCCGTCATTTGAGATAATCGGATTCGACAAGGTATTCCAGCTACCAAAATCGTCAATTGTTAATGATTTTTTAGCAGGATGTTGCGCCAAAACTCCTATTGAAACAAGACATAAAAACAGCAGAACAATTCTTCTCATTACAAATTTTTTTCTGATTTTTCGTTAAAATTCCAAAGATAACTGAATTTGATTTTTGGGCAACAGGAAAATAAGAACATCACATTTTCCGGCAGCTATCCATCACCTTCTCAAACTCCGGCGGAACAGGCGAAACAAATGCATTCCGGGTTTGTGTTTCGGGATGGGTGATTTCCAGCGACGAAGCATGGAGCAGCAACCGGTTTATCCCGGCTTTTTCGGTGATGATTTTATTCAGTGTAAAATCTCCATGGTGCGAGTCGCCTACAATATCGAACCGGTTTTTGGCAAAGTGCTGACGAATCTGATGCCACCGTCCGGTTTCGGGAGTTATTTCCACCAGGCTCAGCACAATGTTGGTTTTCTCCTTGTACGAAATATCCGTTTCAACCGAACGAATTGTTTTGTAGTGCGTTACAGCCGGCTTCTTAAATTTCGACTTCTTTTTTACCAGCACCTTTTCGCTAAATGTGCCTTCTCCCGGATTTCCTTGTACTACAGCCACATATTTTTTCGCCACCTCTTTCCGTTCAAACTGCATTGTAAGTTCCTTTGCCATTTCCGGAGAAAACACCAGCACCATTACACCGCTGGTTTTCGCATCGAGCCGGTGCACGTTGTAAATCCATTTGCCGGTAACTTCGCCCAGCAGTTTGGTCAGGTAAGGCGCATCGTGGGGCATAAAATCGTTTTTATGCACCGCCAGACCGAACGGTTTATTCACCACAATAATATGTTCATCCTGAAACAGAATGGGTATTTCAAAATTGTTTTCCACTGATAAAATTTTGGTTAATGTTCCAAGTGATTCCCTATCTTTGTTCCACTGCAAAATCGGAATATGGGCCAAAGATCACAAAATATTGTCATTCTGCTGCTTTCCGTAATCTTTTTTTACGGATGTAACCCAGCCATTCAGCCCGATAAAAAAGCTTTCGAACTATTTGAAGAAGGCAGATTCAGTGAAGCCCGTGAACAAATCAAACTTTTTTTTCAAAAGAATCCCGGAAAAAAACAGGCCGGATATTTTGAAATACTGCAGGCCAAAATGGACCGGATAGAAATCGATTTTTCGAAAACAGAACCGGAAGTCAGAAAAGAACTCCTTCCTTATTTTCCTGATTTAACAAAACAACAACTCGAAACATGGGAAAATTCAGGCAATCTGGAAATGCGAAAAATTGACGGGGAAAAAAGGTATTTCCGAAATGCCGTGCCCAACCTGTTCCGGGTTGATTCACTGGCCCGGAAGGCAAAAATCAGCAAAGACGGAGAATTTACCGACCCTCTGGATGTTTTTCGTTTGAAGAACACAGCCGGTTTAATTGAAAATTTTGAGAAAGGCATTTCACAGGATGAACTCGCTCACAAATTCCAAATCGACTTTTCCATTACCCTGAAACCCGATGTTGTACCAGCCGGCGAAACCGTAAAATGCTGGATGCCTTTTCCGCGCGAATCACTTCCACGGCAAAAAAATGTGAAGTTGCTTTCGGTTAATTCGGAAAACTATCACATTGCCGATAATTCCTTTTTGCAGCGAAGTCTGTATATTGAAAAAGAAACTCTGGCCGGCCAGCCTACTGTTTTCAGTTTTTCGGCTGAATTTAAAACCCAGCCGGAATGGATTCAGCTATCACCGGAAAAAATTGAACCTTACAATAATTCATCTGAATTAAACAAAACCTATACTGCCGAACTTCCGCCGCATATCGTTTTTTCTGAAGAAATTAAAAGTCTGGCCACAAAAATTACCAGCGGAATTTCCAATCCGGTTGAAAAAGTAAAAGCCATCTATTACTGGATAAACCATAACATACCCTGGGCATCGGCGCTGGAATATTCCACATTTGAAAATATTCCTGAATACGTTTTAAAATACCGGAAAGGCGACTGCGGAATGCAGACGTTGCTTTTCATGTCGCTGGCACGGGCAAGCGGCATTCCCTGCAAATGGCAAAGCGGCTGGATGTTGCACCCCGGCCAGATGAACCTGCACGACTGGTGTGAAGTGTATTACGAAGGTGTGGGCTGGGTGCCACTTGATCAGTCCTTCGGGCTGCAGGATTCAGAAGATTTGGAAGTTAAAGATTTTTATATTTCCGGGATTGATGGGTACCGGTTGATTGTAAATGACGATTTCAGCCGGGAATTCGACCCTCCCAAAAGGTATTTTCGCAGCGAACCTATCGACTTTCAGCGGGGCGAACTGGAATGGAACGGAGGAAATATTTATTTCGACCAGTGGAGCTATAAAATGAATGTGACCTATTTAAATGAACCGGAATTATGAACAGAATTGGAATCATACTTTTAATGCTTGCAACTGTTTCATGCGGAGTGAGTAACCGCAAAGAGGCAGAAGCGGTTATCGCAAGGTTTGAACAAAACCAGGTCCCGGACAAGCGCGAGACCGTTTTCGATGTGGAAGCCTCATTTCAAAAGGGGAAGGTTATTCTGCAAGGTGAAACCGATAATGAGAATCTGAAAAATGAACTGTTAAACCAATTCCAATCTTTTGAGGTAGTTGATGAAATTACAATTCTCCCCGACTCCACTGTTGGCGAAAAAACGTATGCGCTGGTAAATGTCTCAGCAGCCAACTTCAGGGCAACTCCACGGTACTCTTCGGAGCTGGTTACCCAGGCACTTCTGGGAACCCCGGCAAAAATCCTGAAAAAACAGGGCGGCTGGCATCTGGTTCAAACACCCGATCGCTATATTTCATGGGCGCCGTCGGGCGGAATTTTTCCGGTTACTAAAACCGAACTTCAAAACTTGAGGCAGGCCGATCGGATTATTTTCACCGGCTCATTTTCACAAATCTATGAGTCGGAAAAACAGGAAAAACCTATTGGCGATGTGACGATGGGTGGAATATTGGAACGATTAGAGCAGCAAGGAAATTACATTAAGGTAAGGTTTCCTGACGGACGGGAAGGTTTTACCACTCAGCAAAGCTGGGTTTCCTTTTCTGAATTCAGGGAAACAATGAGGCCTGATTCCTCTTCACTGGTAAACCTGGCCCAAAGCATGAAAGGCCGTCCCTACCTTTGGGGCGGGACTTCGGCCCTTGCTATGGATTGCAGCGGTTTTACCAAAATGGTTTATTTTATGCACGGAATCATTCTTGCCCGGGACGCATCGTTGCAGGTTCGGCACGGACAGTTTGTTAATCCGGACGAGTCGTTTGAAAACCTGCAGCCCGGCGACCTGCTTTTTTTCGGCCAAAAAGCAAACGAAGAACAACCTGAACGAATTACCCATGTGGCCATTTCACTGGGAAAAGCGGAATATATTCACGCAGCCGGGAAAGTGGCAGAAAACAGTTTTGATCCGCAAAGTAAAATATATTCGAAATATCGAAAAAACACGTTCATTAGCGCTCGGCGAGTTATCGGTTCGGAAGGAACAGAAGGGATACAGTGGGTGAGAGTGCATCCATGGTACTGAAGAAGTTTAAAGTTAAAAGTTTAAAGTTTCGGGTTAAATTAAAAGTTTTGAGTTTAAAGAAAATGAGTACAGACAGAAGAAATTTTATCAAAAATACGGCATTGTTTACAGCGGGTGGTATAGCACTTCCCCATTTAATTTATTCGAATATGAAAGGAAAATTTCCAGGGCAGGGTTTAAAGCTGACCTTTGAGCCCTACGATTTGCAATTAAAACATGTGTTTACGCTGGCCAACAGTTCGCGAACCACCACACCGGTGATGCTGACAAAAATTGAATTTGAAGGATTTACCGGTTATGGAGAGGCCAGTATGCCACCTTATTTGGGCGAATCGCAAAAAACGGCAGCCCGGTATTTAACGGCACTCAACCTGGGCCAGTTCACCGATCCGTTTCGTATGGACGAAATTCTGGAATACCTGGACGAAGCAGCTCCCGGAAATACTGCGGCCAAAGCCTCGGTTGACATTGCCCTGCACGATTTGGTGGGAAAAATAATGGACCAGCCGTGGTACAAAATCTGGGGATTTTCCCCGGAAAACACACCCAACACTTCGTTCACCATCGGAATCGACAAACCCGATGTGGTGAAACAAAAAGTGGAAGAAGCTGCGCCTTACAAAATTTTAAAAGTAAAACTGGGCGGGCCGAACGATAAGGAAATGGTTGAAACTATCCGCTCGGTGACAAACAAACCGCTTTGTGTGGATGTAAACCAGGGTTGGGACAACAAAGAAGAGGCGCTGGAAATGGTGCACTGGCTGAAAGAAAAGGGTGTTGAGTTTGTGGAGCAACCGCTCCCCAAAAACCGGAAAGATGACCACGCCTGGCTGACAGAACATTCGCCGCTTCCAATCATCGGCGACGAGGCTATTCAGCGGCTTTGCGACGTGCAGGGGTCATCGGGAGTTTATTCAGGTATCAACATCAAGTTGATGAAATGCACTGGCATGCGCGAAGCCCACAAAATGATTAACCTGGCCCACGCAAACCACCTGCGGGTGATGATTGGCTGCATGACTGAAACCTCGTGTGCCATTTCAGCAGCTGCCCAGCTTGCCCCACAAGCCGAATGGGCCGACCTGGACGGCAACCTGCTCATTTCCAACGACCCGTATGAAGGGGTAAAAATTGTGGATGGAAAAATCACACTTTTTGATAAGCCGGGGATTGGGATAAGGAAGGTTTGATTTTTTATCAAATAAAAATATTTTATTAATTCATAATCAATTTATTAAGATGAATCCAAAAGCAATTCGTATTTACCTGATTATTATGGGGATTATAGGTTTAATCATGTTTGCAGGTCTTTTCCTTCGAAGCCATAAAAGTTCCCAAAAATGGATTGGCATGGAAATATATGGTCAGATGAATGATTTTGTACTAATTGACAAAAATGTATTTATTCTACTGGATACTGTCTGGTATTCTTTTAGTTATGATCGTCTTTTTGAAAATTTTATTATAAATGAGTGCAGGTTAAGTAAAGAAAAAGGTTATGATTATTATTATATTCTTTGCCCGGATTCAGAAATACAGGTTTGGAGTGGAAGCGGTGGAATTGTAACAGATAAAATTTGGCTGAGAAGAATAGAAATTGCGTTAAAGAAAAAGAAGAAAAATCAATAAGGAACAAAGTTTTAATATTTATTCGGTTTATGATTTTAGAACATGCTTTGACCAATTGTCAATTTTTAGCCCGGGAATTCTTTTAAAATGATTTTCGTTATTCGTCACCAGGGTCATTTCATTTTCAATTGCTACTCCGGCAATTATTAAAAGAAAAGAATATCTGTATCAATAAGTGCTCTATTCATCAATTCTGGGTCTGTTTTTTTGACGATTCCTTATCAGCTTTTCTGTAAAATCATCAAAGACAGATTCATCAATATCTTTCCATGCTCCGGCAAAAGATAACGTTTTGTTATTCCGCCCAACGTCATGCTCAAGCTTTGAGATGTATTCGTCCAGTTCTTTCAGTTTATCTTTTGGAATCCGGTTTATACGTCTTAATATCTGATTGCGCCTTTGAATATCTGTAATCATATTTTATTTCTTCTTTTTTACAAATATAAAGTGCCCAATCGGATAAAACAAAATAAGTGAGTTTGTATTGTCGTAGTAAAATTGAACCAATAAACCGCACCGGTTGTTTTAATTCTGAAATGAAAACAATGATTACCATATTATTTTTTGCAGTCACCTTTTCTGCCTGCGGACAGGTTCAGGAGAGGGTGAAGATTAAGGCGGAGGCTGAGGCGAAGGCTGAGGCAAAGGACAAGGTTGAGATAAAGGAGGATGAAAAAATGAATGAATACAAGCAGTTAACTGATTTTGAAGAATATGTAATTATCCACAAAGGGACCGAACGTCCGTTTACCGGTGAATACAATAACCACAAGGAAAAAGGTACATACGCATGCAAACGTTGCGGGGCTCCATTGTATGAATCATCAGATAAATTTGAATCGAACTGCGGCTGGCCAAGTTTCGATGATGAAATTGAAGGCGCAGTGACAAAAACGTTAGATGCCGACGGACGCCGGACTGAAATTACCTGCAACAACTGTGGCGGACACCTGGGCCATGTATTTTACGGCGAACGCTACACGCAAAAAAACACACGTCATTGTGTAAATTCTGTTTCGCTTGACTTTGTACCGGCAGAGAAATAAAGAATTTGCTTTAAATTTCTTCCTTCTCAACAGTCAGACCTTCCATAAAATAAACTACCTCCGCTTTTTCTTCAGCCTGAACAATAATACGGTGAGCTTCTTCTGCTTCCTCATCATGTTCGTGGTCAGCATCCTCAGTGCCATGTTCCCGCGCAGGATTGTGCGCATCGGCTTCAGTTTTTACCTCTTTGAAAATTCCGGTAATGGTCAGGTCGCTGCCCATCTGCTCCTGGTTAAAAGCGCCAATTTTTTCACCGGCTTCCACCCGAATATTAAAATCTTCGTTACTTCCCATTAAAAAACAGCGGCCACCACCTTGCTTACAAACGTGCATAACAGTACCTTTTACAGTAACTTCTTTACCAACCAAATCAGAAGCATTGGCATACAGTTCATCAACAGAGTAAACTAAAGCAGATTTTTCAGCTTCTCCTGATGTGTTTTCATTTTGGCTCTTTTGATTTCCACAGCTAAAAAAGAAGGCTGCAACTAAAGTGATTAACGCAATTCGTTTCATATCTCAGCTATTTTTGGTTTTTCAATTTCAAATATACATGATTGCAAAAAATAAAGGTACAATTATTCCGGCAATTGTCCACCACCATCCCCATCGGCCAAAACCACGTTTTCCTTTCAGAAGGAACAACCCTGAAACAGCTACAAATAAAAGAATCACAGCCATTCCATCACTTACCCACTTCCATAATGTTCCTATTGAAGCTTTATGTAACAGATTCATTTCAAAAATAATGGGTCTTCGCTGAAGGTAGTTCATGGTGGCTTCACCAGTTCCTGTATTGATAACCACTTCACCATTCTCGATAAAAATTTTTATATTCCCCTGGTTGGTAATATAATGCTTCTTGAAAACCAAATCATGGTCAAGTTCTTCAAGAATATTTCTTAGCATTTTTTCATCAACATCGGTATCTGGCCCAATTTCAGTCTGAAAATCAACAAAATAAATCTTATAATCGGGATTAAAATCATGACGATGGTTTAGAAAAATGCCAGACAGGGCGTAAACAATTGTCATTCCAACAATAAAATAACCTAAATCACGGTGCAATATTCTTAAAAGCCTGCGTATCTTCATTTTACCAAGAAGCAAAAGTTAATTGTATAAATTTCAGTTTTAAAAAAATTGTAAGGCGCAAATATAAAATTTAACCGTAAACTAAACTATGCTAAAAAAATATAATAAAAGAGAATCAGGCAATTTGGGGAAAGAAAAGAAAATGCCCATTGCTAAATGATACAAATTTCATAACTTGTATAACGAAGTGCAATGGGCTCTGGTTTTATCACAACTTAGATGGATGCCACCGGGTATTGGCCCGGTGGCTTTTTATATGAAAGGAACTTTTAATGGCCCCGATTCATTTTCATTTCATGATTAAATAATTTCTACTTCGAGTAAAACTCGTTCAGCGTAATCACATCATCGGAACTGCATACGGGACAAGTGGGATTTTTCTCTTTGTAATCGTTAAAACTGGCCTGGCAGGAGTTGCATTTAAACCAGTTTTCTTCGAAATAGATATCACCACCCTTAAAAATAATGTCACGACCTTCAACAAACGCTGTGGCCACTTTATTTCTGGCCTCCTCATAAATGCGGGTAAGCGTGGGCCTGGAAACGTCCATGTGCACAGCCGCCTGCTCCTGGGTAAGATTTTGATAATCGAGTAACCGGATGGCCTCGTATTCTTCAAGGCGAAGAATGACTTCATTTGATTTACGGCCACGAACGCCATAAACCGACATACCTTTAATTACGGGGGGCACCTGAATTCTTCTGTTTCTTTTTCTTCTGGGCATATTAAATCGAATTAAGTTTACTCAATAAAAAATGATCGGCCAAAACCAAAGCGGCCATGGCTTCCACAATGGGCACAGCGCGCGGTAATACACACGGGTCGTGCCTTCCTTTAGGATTTATAGTAGTTTCGTTGTTGTTTTTATCTATTGTTTGCTGTTCTTTCAACAAGGTTGCAATGGGTTTAAAAGCCACGTTGAAGTAAATGTCTTCTCCGTTGGAAATACCTCCCTGAATACCACCCGAATGGTTGGTTTTTGTTCTTATACCTTTTTCTGTTTGAATAAATACATCGTTATGTTGCGAGCCGCTGAGTTTTGTGCCCTCAAAACCGGAGCCGTATTCAAATCCCTTAACAGCATTAATTCCAAGCATGGCAAATCCGAGATCGGCATGAAGTTTATTAAAAACCGGTTCGCCCAAACCTGCAGGCACTCCCTGAATAACACATGTAATAACACCACCCACTGTGTCGCGATCTTGGGCAGCGGCTTCAATGCGGGCAATCATTTTTTCGGCAGTTTCTAAATCCGGGCAGCGAACCAGATTATCTTCAGATTTTGAAAGATCAAGCTCTGTGTAAGGTTTTTGCAGTTTGATTTCGCCTACCTGTGAAACAAATGCCTGAATGGAAACTCCCGGTTTTGCCAGCAATTGTTTTGCAATGGCCCCGGCAACAACCCTGGCAATAGTTTCACGGGCGGAAGATCGTCCACCACCCCGATGATCACGGGTTCCGTATTTTTTTATGTAGGTATAATCAGCATGTGAAGGTCTGAATACATCTTTTAAATCGTTGTAATCGTTCGAGTGCTGATCTTTATTCCAGATGGCAAATGCTATGGGTGTTCCCTGAGTTTTCCCTTCGAAAACACCGGAAAGAAATTTAACCTGGTCGGGCTCTTTACGCTGAGTAGTAATTTTAGACTGACCGGGTCTTCGACGTGCCAAATCATTCTGAATTAGCTCTATATTAAGTTCCAATCCGGCAGGACAACCGTCAATTATTCCACCGATTCCCCTTCCGTGAGATTCGCCGAAAGATGTCAGCCTAAATATTTTTCCAAATGTATTCATAGTGAAAAAAACCCCGTTTTCTTTGATTTTCAACAAGAAAACGGGGTTAAATTAATTATTTTGAACTAATAATCAAAATCTCATCAGCTGCCGCATCCACATCCATGATTATGGTCGTGATGATGGTCTCCACATCCGTCATCTCCGCATCCACCACTGCCACAACCGCAACCACCACCCGAAAGTATCTGGGCTAGTTCTTCGTCTGACGCTTCACGAACTTCAAGCACTTTACCTGCAAAAAACAAGTCTTCACCAGCCAGCGGATGGTTAAAATCCATCTTAATGTTTTCGTGGTTTATCTCGAGAACCAGACCATTCAGTCGCTGACCGTTGCTGCTCATCATGGGAACCGTATTTCCAACAGAAATAAGTTCATCGTCAAATTTACCATCAACCAGAAAAACATTTTTGGGTAAATCAACAATGGCATCATTGTTTACATCGCCATAAGCGTCGTTTTTTGACAACCTGATTTTAAAAGGTGCCCCCTGCTTTAATCCGGCTAAATGCGATTCGAACTTGGGCAACATGGTACCTGCGCCATAAAGAAATTGTAAAGGCTTGTCATCTGTAGCCTGTTCAATAACTTCTCCCTGTTCATCGTCAATGCGTAAATCGTAGGTTAAGGTAACCATTGCATGTTTTGATATTTCCAACATATTCCTTTGTTTTTTTAATAAACTGCAAATTAACTGTTTTTATGGGACAGAACAAAATACCATTTTGTCTTTTTATGCAAATTTAAATAAAATTTCAAACAAATTGATTGTGAATTTTCTATCACCATTTCAGTTTTTTATAATTTTTCGGACAATTAATTCTTCGGCAGTTTCAACTTTTAAAAAGTAAACTCCTGAGGAAAGGCTATTTAATGAAGAAATTTTGATTTTATTTTGTCCTTTCATTTCCTGCCTGAACAAAATTTTTCCTGTACCATCGCTCAGATAGATTTTTTTTGCAAATTCAGAAATTTCAACAAAAAAATCATCTTTAACCGGATTTGGATAAACTATCAGTTCAACATTTTTCTTTGTTTTTCTTTCAAATGATGAAGTAACTTTTGCCGTAGTGAAGTTATCAATGCAAAAATAGGTAGGTGTGTTAATACCCCAGTCACCCAAATCTGACGATTCCATACCAAAATGCAGTTCTTTTACAGCTCCAAGACTGGTCAGATTCATCCATTCCCAGGTATTTACCAAATAATCTTCCTTTGCATCTTCGAACCGGTAATCAGCAAGATAAAACTCTAAAGTATCGGTAACGTTACCCATAGAATCGGTTCCCCAAACCAGCAGTCTCAGATAATCGGGGTCGGTTCCGTCAACACCTCCAAACTTTTTGGCAAATCCATTAATATCTCCGTCGCGCATAGTCAGATAGGCCCATGTTGAATTTGTAATTTCGAATCCTGTAATTTCAAGTGCATAGTCAAATTCCATTTTCAACTCACCCGGCCAGTAAACTACAGCAAAATTTTCAGACAAAGCAGATCCTCCTCCGGTTATTGCACTATACTGGTTTTCATAATCGGCGGTTACGGTATCTGTCATATTTGAAACCGAAAATCCGCTCCAACTACCGAAATCGGTATTGTAATTGTTTGGGAACCAAAATTCGCCGCTGTAAAATCCGCCGGAACCATCGGAACCATTGTAGAACGAACCGGTTTGTAACTCAACATCATCAAAAGTTGCAAGTTGCTGGGCATTAACAGAAAACAAGGCCGCCCAAAGACCCGAAATCAGATAAAATTTTTTCATTGTATTTCTTTTATTGTAAAACATTTATTCATTCGCGAACAAAAAATCTGAAGGATTTATTCCAACTTTAAACGAATCTTTTAACACACCGCTTTGCGAAAAACGGTAAACCACAGCATCCTGGGTGTAGTCAATGGCATCGGCAATATAAATCTCGTTATTTTCAGGATTCACAGCCAGGTGGTAAAACAGTTTTTCTTTTTCCGGAATAAACATCGAATCGGGCAAATGGCGGCTGTTTATGGCCATTTTGAAAAGGCCTTTGTTCAGGTAATAAAGCGTATCGCCTGCTGCATTCATTTCCAAACCCGATGAAAACACACCTTCGCTGAACCGATAAATCTGCTCCATGGTTCGGGTTTCCGGATCGAGGCGAACAAGAGCCGACGGTTGCGAATCAACATCAGAATTTTCATAACTGCCGCCACACAGCGCCCAGATTTTCCCGTTTTTGTCCACCCGCAGGTCTTTAGGTTGAGCCGGAACTTTCATTTTGTCAACCATTTCATCTGTTTCGACATCAATCACCATAATGTGTTCCCCGTTTTCCCAATGCGAAACATATACATATTTTCCGATCTGAACCATCTGTTCCGAAGTGTGCCCCTCCAAATCAATTGTACCGCTAATTTCCAACGTTTCCGGGTTGAAAATGTTAATATGACTGGCATACAAATCGGAGATGTATGCTTTTTCTTCTGAAACAAAATGAATATACCGTGGTGAAGTCAAACCTGAAACTATCCCTTTGAATTCAACCGTTCGGGAGTCAGCCACCACAATTTTTCCTGAATTATTCACCACAATAAACAACGATTTTCCATGCTTTGCCAGCGATTGAACTACATCGCCAAGCGGTGCACTATTTCGTGCCTGAAACAAATGATTTGTGACTTCCTTTTTTTCGGGATGATAGAAAGAAAGCGAACCGTTTCCGTACATAAAATTTCCCTCGCAGGCAATGAAAATACCGTTTTCGGTATCGAGGTCGAAAAAAACGGTTTCCACCGGTTCGTTGGTACACGACCCCAAGAGCGCCAGAACAAATGTTATTTTCAAAAAATGCTTCATGGTTTTCTGTATTTTAATGCCACCGACAACGTATAAAACCGCCCCGGCATGGGCCGCCACAAAATGCTTTGGTAATTCTGGTCAAACAGGTTGTCAACCGTAAATTTCATATTGAGCGAAACGTCATTCAAATCCACCTTTTTGTCAACCGCAATTTTGCTCAGGAAATAGGGATTGAGTACCTGCTCAAAAGGCGACTCCTGGTTGCTCGATTTGGTGAACCGCTTCCCCACCCCGCTGAAATCGTACTTCAGTGTAAATTTTTGCCAGGTGGCGCTAAAATAAAACCCTCCTTTGTGTTTCGGAATATAAACCAGTTGTTTGCCGCGCGATTCGTCCACCGAACCAACCGCGTCCAGATTTGAGGTTGCAGTGAATGCGTAATTTCCGCCTGAACGAAATCTGAATTTTCTCCAGTCGAGCGCAGCGTTGAACTGGTATTCAGCTCCGCGCGACAAAACATCCTTTACATTGCCGGCTTCCCAGAAATAAGCGCCGCTGGCCGCAGGTTGCCACACAATCCAGTTTTCAATTTTCGATAAAAAACCGGTCAGTTCATTTCTGAAAACCATCTGCCCGAAAACAAAATCGCCAGCCAGCGAAAGGTCGACGGTGTATCCGTCTTCAGGTTGCAGATTAGGGTTTCCGCCCGGAATCCAGTACAAATCATTCAGCGAAGGTTTGTGGTAATTCCGGGATACATTGGACCGTAATATAATCGGTAAAGTTCGCAGCACTTGCCATTCCAAACCGGCAGAGGGAATCAGGGGTACAACCTGTTTGTCGTAATTTTCCGAACGCATTAAAATAAAAGCAGCAAACCGGTTGGAAGGCTTAAAATGCAGGTTCAGCAACAGGCTGGTTTCCCAACGGTCTTTTTTATAACCATTTTTCTTCTGATTATCCATTGCCTCCACCTGATGGTAATTGGCATCGAAACTTACAGTAGCCCAGGTTTTCTCATCAAATTTTTTAAAAATGCGCAGGTGGTTCAAAAGGCTGGTTTCGGCGCTGCGCGAGTCTTCATTCACAAACTGAAAAGCCGGAGTTGCCCTATAATAGTTGAGTCGGGTAGTATTCAAGCCGGTAAAAAACTGGTAGTTTAATCCGTCGGAATATTTTTTCCAGTCGTATTGTGCCCTGAACTGCTCATCTTTTTGGTACTCCTCGCGCGGACTTCCCTGGTATGACATCAGTTGCGGCAGGTTCCGGTCGCTTTGCTGAAACCACAACCGCAGACTGGAGACCTGATCGTTCATGTGCCGCAGGTAAAATTCCTGAAGGATACCCGCTTTCCAGTACTCCGCATTTTTCAGCGTGTCTGTCCTTTTGGGAATCACACCCGAATTGTAAAACGTGAAATCGTTCTTCGAACCATCGTAAAACATTCGGGTTGACGATTGAAACTGTCGGCCTCCAAGCTGTATTTTTAAAAATCCTTTTCTCGAATGAAAAGAGCCGGTTTCTGCCAAACCTTCCAGTTTAAAAGCAGAACTCCAGTCAGGTGAATTTTCCAGATGGATGCTGCCGCCCAGGGCGCCACTTCCTTTGGTCATGGAGCTTCCGCCGTGCAGCAGGTAAACTTCGTCGGTAAAAAACACCGGCAGCAGCGACAAATCAGCCATTCCGCGCATGGGCGAATTCAGGTTCATTCCGTTCCACAACACCTGCGTGTGGGTAGCTGCCGCTCCTCGAAAACTGGCCGTAGCCGAAGAACCCCGGCCATACGATTTGATAAACACCGGCGAATAATCCGAAAGCAGTTCCGAAATATCGGTGGTGAGAAAGGAAACCAGTTGCAGCGAATCGGGCCGGGTGATTTTCAGGCCCGCTTCTTCCACTTTTCGTTTGGCCAGCACCTGAATTTCTCTAATCCGAATAGTATCTGTAAAACTCTGCGCTTCTGAAAAACCAGCCATCAGCACAAAAAACAAAACCGATAAAAGTTTTAACCGCCTCATTTTTTGATGATTTTGTGCGTTTCAGTTTTTTTGCCCTGAATAATTGCCAGGTAATAAATTCCCGGTGGCAACCACGTAAGGTTGAGCCGCTGAAAATTCGGGTTAATCTCTTTTTCAAAAACAATTTGTCCGCCTGATGTGATAAATCTTAATGTAATTTCAGAAATTCCTTTATTCTGAATTCTTTCAATAACCAAATCATTTTTAACAGGATTAGGATAAAAGTGAAAATTATTTTTAAACACCAAATCGGTTTCTGTGGTTATTTTTTTTGAAATCAAAATTGCTTCTGTACCGGAAGAAATAACCAGTGGAGGTTCTGATTCGAGAATAAAAATTACTTTCCCGGTATTGTCAGTGTAGAAAACATTTCCGGCAAAAACTTCAGCATTGGCCACCGGAATAAAATCAAACTCCAAAACCACACCTTCGGAAAATGTACACTCCGATTGGCTCAACTGAATTTCAATTTCTTCGTATGCCTTTGCTGAATCAGAACTGGCAACCAACACTGAATAAATCCAGGGTTCTGTTAAATCCGATACATGGTACAAAGCCACCGTGTCGCCATTGGATATCTCTTTTTTATCGAAATCATTTAAAAAATGTTCATTATTTATCCGGGCAGTCCATGCACGGGCAAAAGCTTCCGGTTCAGTTTTGCCTCCCCAGCCATTATAAAACAATCCATCATTTTCTACCGAATACAAATAGAGTTTCCCTCCCACTGCGTCGTCGTCCCTGAAAACAAAAGGAACATTTGCCTTTTGCAATCCTGCGGTCAGCGCATGAAAAAGGGTCGGTTTTTCCAAAACGGAGTAATCGTTTTGCCGGTTTTCAACAATGTTATTTAAATCTGATGCTCCAACTTCAATCCACTGAAAAGGCAGCAAATTTTCATCTTCGGTTTTCAGTGTAAAATAAATACGGATTTTATCATCTAGAGAAAGCACTTTAACAGTAACCTGACTTTCAACCTCAAAACCTTCCACCAGGGAAGTCAGTATTGTTTCACCAGCCTGACGGGACACGAAAAAAGTTTGCCCTCCCATTTCAATCACCTCTCCAACAGCCGGATTCGAAGATGAATATTGCACCGGAATTTCCAGTTTGTCCTGTTCGTTATCAAAAACCTGAGCAGTCAATTCCAGGGTATCGCCGGGATAAACCGATGAAAAATCAGTCAAAACCTGAATGGATTCCGGCTTTACTACTTTTAGTGTAACTGTTTCTGATTCATTTTTTACAGAAACAGAAATTTCACTTTCACCTAAACTCTTAGCGGTAACCAGACCTGCAGCATTTACTTCCAAACCTTCTGTATTTTGAGAGGAAAATGTTACAGAAACTTCCGTTCTTCTCCCTTTTTCAAAATAAGCAGCTTCAAGTTGTACTGAGTCTCGAACCAAAACTTTTGAAGGATGTGAATAAACCAGAAGGAGGTTTTCTTTCCCTGAAATTTCGGGATTTGGTTTTACTGCTTCCACCCAGGCCACATCGGTGGAAATTTCGCCTAACCAGCCGGCGCTGGCCAAACTGCTTGAAACAATTTTGACAAAATGGATGGAATCCAGATTCACGTAGTTTTCCAAACTGTCAACAGCCCATGAAATATCGATGGGATCGCCGCCCGCGCCTTCAATTTCATTTGTAAAAGGATTATCGGGTATAAACAAATCAACTCCCTGTTTTTGCGGATGACTGTCGGCATATCCAAACTTCGGCGGTTTTACTTTTATTACCTGACTGTTGGAGAAATCTATTTCCGGGTCAAGCAAAGTTCCCCGAAAAGTTACAGAGTCGCGTGGATATTGCGGAAAGTATTGTTCTGTTGGATAATACTCCTGAAGATTAAAGCTGTTGGCTAAAATCTTACCAATTTCTCCTCTGTTGTCTTTCCATAGTAAGTCGCGGGTTTCGGTTTTTATATAAGTAATTTTATAGTTCCGAACCGTTTTTGAATGGAAATGATGGCTGCCTGCAATCTCGTACCAGGTATCGTCCGGCAGGCCATTTTGGTTTTCGTCCTTCATCACCCAAACCACCCCGGGCTCCGATGAACCGGAAAAAGCATTCCCGAAAATGGTAAAATCAACGCCGTAAGGATTATCCGGATGATTGTCGCAGGTTTTTTCAAATTCCAAAATAATGAAACCGCCAAAACTGCCCAGCGAAACCAGGCTGCTGAAATTTTCTGTCATTTTTTGGGCAGCTTCAGGTGTACCAATATTTTCGATATTGATGTGCTGGCCCGGCGCAGGCCGGTATTCCCTAAGTTTTAAAGCTGTATTTTGCGCAAGGCAAGCCAACCCTAAAAGTACAAATACTGATAAAATCGTAATTTTTTTCATTCCCCTTTGTTTATTTGAACATGGGGAAATAAAAAGTCAGGTAATGAAACCGACGCTTTTATTCCCGAAAGCTTTTTGAAAATGGCAGGTCTTCTGGCTTACCCCAATTGGCGGCGGCCTTCCCGTCCCTCCCGAAAGTTATCGGAATGAAACAGTGGCTAAGGTTGCCGTCAACATGAAAGGCTTACAGCTGCGGGTACAGCTCCGGACTTTCCCGATAACTATCGGGATCACCGGATTCCCTTTTGTTGTGAACCATTTTCGGTGCAAAGGTAATAAAACGGAAACAAAATCCTGTTTAGAATGTTTCCGAATAAAGTTTGTTGTTTCAACCAGTAATCTATTATGAAATTTATCAGATTCAAAAAACTACTTTTATTACTCCCATTTTTAATTCATTACCTGGAAATCGTGGCACAAGACCACACAGATGCAGTAATTATTGGGCATGTGGTTTCGCGAGGCGAACATTTACCATTTGTAAATATTTATCTGGAAGATACCAATTACGGAACCACTACCGATGTTACCGGACACTACATGATGGTGGATTTACCTGAAGGAGATTACGTTTTGGTGGCCAAAATGATTGGTTACAAAACTGAAAAAAGACCAGTTGTATTGAAAGCAGGGGAAACCATTGAAATTAAATTTGAACTGGAAGAAGATGTACAGCGTGTTGGAGAGGTGGTGGTAACCGGCACCAAAACATTTAAAAGGCAAACTGAAAGTGCAGTGATTGTTAATGTGCTCGATTCGAAAACAATTAAAAATGTGGCCGCACAAACTGTTTCAGAAACCCTGAATTTCCAACCTGGTTTGCGCATGGAAGTGGATTGCCATACCTGCAACTACACGCAATTGCGAATGAACGGGCTGGGAGGCGCATACAGCCAGATTCTGGTAAACAGCCGGGCGGTTTTTAGTCCCCTCGCAGGCCTTTATGGCTTAGAGCAATTGCCGTCTGAAATGGTGGAACGTATTGAAATAGTCCGCGGTGGCGCCTCTGCGTTGTATGGTTCAAGTGCCATTGGCGGAACGGTAAACATTATTACCAAAATGCCTGAACGGAACTCGTATGAAATAACTTCAAACAATTCAGTAATTGGAGGTGGTTCTGCTGATTATAACCTGAACGGAACCCTTACAGCCCTTTCGCAAAAACGCAATGCCGGAATGGCACTTTACACCTCACACCGCCAACGCGATTTATACGATCACAACGGAGATAATTTTTCAGAAATGCCATCACTAAACAACAATTCCTTCGGATTAAATTCTTTTTTCAAACTCAATGAAAAACAGCAGCTACAGGCCAATTTTTCAAGTATGCACGAGTACCGTTACGGAGGCGAAATGGGAGATGGACCTGCTTACCTTGCAAGGCAATCGGAAGAACGGACTCACGATGTGCTTATGGGAGGAGCCGATTATGAAGTTTCAAGTGACGATTACAGGACTTCCTTTGTTTTATATACAGCCGGACAATTCACCAAAAGAAAACACTTTACCGGTATTACTCCTGACAACCCTGATGAACTTCAGGAATACAACAACAACCCGCCCTACGGCAATTCAGAAAATTATACCCTGCAGGTTGGTGCCCAACTGAACCATACGATACTGGATTTTATAAAGGGAAACAACACTTTCACTTTTGGGACGGAATATGTTGTGGATGATGTTTACGATATTATTGAGGCTTACAATTATTTAATTGATCAGAATTCGAGAAATATTGGTGCTTTTATACAAAGTGACTGGGAAATTACCCGAAAAACAACATTGCTGGCTGGAGTTCGGGCCGACAAACATAACTTTGTTGATAACCTTATTGTAAACCCCAGAATTTCCCTGCTTTTTAAACCTGGTTTAAATACGCAACTGCGCGCATCCTGGTCAACCGGATTCCGTGCGCCGCAGGCTTTCGATGCCGATATGCACATTGCTTTTTCAGGTGGAGGGATTCAAACTATCAGTCTTTCAGAAGATTTAAAAGAAGAACGGTCACAAAGTGCAAGTGTTTCCATGAACTGGGACAAACCCACTGAAAAACACATTTACGGATTTACCCTCGAAGGTTTTTACACCCGGTTAAACGATGCTTTTATATTGGAAGAAGTGGGCAGAGATGCCGATGGAAATTCGCTGATGGAAAAACGAAACGGCGGATTGAGTAATGTGTATGGCGTAACATTCGAAGCCCGTGCCAATTATAACAGGATGTTTCAGTTGGAAAGCGGAATTACCCTGCAGAAAAGTTTGTATGAAGAGCCCGTTGCATGGTCGGAACAACTGCCCGGAACTGCCAAGTACCTGCGAACTCCGGAAGCTTACGGGTATTACACGTTAACGCTGACTCCCGGAAACCGTTTTAGTACTTCATTGTCGGGAATTTATACAGGTTCCATGCTGGTACCACATTACGGGCTGGCAGGCGATGCAGGCACCCCGGAGCAGGATGTTCTTATTGATACACCAAATTTCATGGAAATGAACTTGAAACTGGGATACATTTTTAATATGCGCCGCATGGATTCGTCCATTGAATTGTTTGGGGGAATCAGCAATATTTTGAATCATTTCCAAAACGATTTCGATACCGGTAAAAACCGCGACAGCGGATACATTTACGGTCCGGCAAAACCGAGGACATTTTTTCTTGGCTTGCGTATTTTCAACTGATGGTGGAGCGAATTCCGATTCGCTCATTCTTGATATTGTGAATACTTCTCCGTATATCATTTCACTGATTTGTCTATTCCTCCTTTTATGGAATGCGCGGTTCGGAAACCGCGCCACCCAAAGGTTTGTTAATGCTGATGCAGTGAAAACCGCCACTGAACCGATTTAAATCATAAGAAGGAACCGTGATAATTTCTCTTGAAGAAAAAACTTCCTGAAATATCCGGATCACTTCGTTTTCTTTTGCCTGAAATGCTTCTCGGTTTGAGTCATCTGCAACATCAAGATAAGATGGCAGGATAACCAACGAATTGGTAACAATAAAATTCATATAGCTGGTAACCGCCGCCGTTTTTCTCTTTCCCTGAGGGGTGGGTTGTTCGAATATTAATAATGGGGCAAAAGGCACCTTTTTCACATTTAGTTTATTTCCATCCTGATCGGTTGATTCCAAAAGAATCCGGTAATTCTCGTCGAGCCGATTTTTTGCTTCTGCCAAAATGGGATGCAAACCGGCCTCCTCTTCTGAAACATAACTGATTAGAACAGTTTGTGCATCGGCAAAACGGCAAAATTCGTCCACATGACCATTTACGCCGTTGGGATAAATGTCTTGATAAATTGGCCCGGAAAACTGACCATCATCTTGCGGAATGCCCTGTTTAAGCCATATAATCTTTTTCAAATGAAGGGCGTTTTTCATTTCAGCCTCAATCACGTCTTTTGTTTTGGGCTTATTCTCCAGTAATTCATGCGATTCAACAAGAATGGCTGTACCTTTCCCGTTTACCTCCCGCGAGCCTCCGGTGCTGTTTAGCGGAATCTGAGTCAACGGAATTTTTTGTTTTTCGGAGATCTGATCAACAAATTTTAGCCGGCTTCTGAAGTATAAAAAATTGACAAGTTTCTTTTTTCCCCTGCCATTTACCAGATAAACCGGACCAAAATCCCTAAGCCAGGCATTTGCGGGTATCCATTTTAATGGAATAAAACCAATATTTTCGGGGTTACTTTCGTATTTCTCAAGAATCCGTTTAATATCATTTAGGTCGGCATTTTCTTTTACAAAAAGTGTGACCTTGTCTTTTTTAGAAATGATAGCGGCAAGTTTTGGGACGATTTCATAAAAATCGGTCGTCCAAACAAAACAGGTTGAAGCAGACACATCAAAATCGGCCGGATGATAATAAGTTTCAACCTCTTTTGCAGTTGAGCAGGAAAAAATTACAAAGGCCAACAAGGAGATTGCTGCTGTAGAGAATAAAATGTTGCGTATTTTATTCATATGGATCAAATCAGGCTTGATTTTTATACTCCTTTTCCGGTAATTTCATAGCCCGTACAATTAAAAATATTCCGGCTAAAACAAAAGGCACACTCAGCCACTGCCCCATATTTAAGGACATTGTTGCTTCAAAAGCTTCCTGATCTTCCTTTATAAACTCGATGAAAAAGCGGGCGGCAAAAATCAACACAAAAAATACACCGGTTAAAAATCCTTCGTTTAATTTTCTCCTGGTGCGCCAGTAAAAAAACATTAAAATACCAAAAGAAATAAAATAGGCCAGCGCTTCATAAATTTGAGTGGGATGTTTTGCAACTGTTTCACCATTACGTTCAAAAATGAATCCCCACGGAAGAGTGGTTTCAATGCCGTAAATTTCGGAATTCATCAGGTTACCGAGTCGAATAAAACCCCCGACCAGTGCGGTGGGTACAACTATGCGATCGATGGTCCACAATACATTCCGTTTGGTTATTAATTTTGAATGAATTAATAGCGCAATAATGATTCCAAGCGCTCCTCCATGACTGGCCAGGCCACCGTGCCAAACCTTAAAAATTTCTGCCGGGTGCTGAGAATAATATTCCCAGCCATAGAAGAAAACATGCCCCAGCCGAGCACCTAAAATGGTTGCAATTATGATATAAAAAAACAGGGAATCGATCCATTTTTGAGATACATTTTCCGATTTGAGCATCTTTTCGCCAATGTAATAGCCAATTAAAAACCCGGAGGCAAAAAGCAGTCCGTACCAGCGAACCGAGAGCGGGCCTAAATTAAACAACTCGGGATTGGCATTCCAGTGGATAAAGTTTAACAGGTGTATCATACTATATTTTTTTCGGTATTAATTTTTAAAGCTTACTGGTTAAAATTACGCCGTCGTCAGGCCAGGTAAAAAATACGATCCTTTTTATGCGCCTCTACCGTGGCATTGTTTGTATTTTTTACCGCTTCCACACGGGCAAGGATCATTTCTACCCACTTTTTTCTCAACCCTAACCGGTTGTGGTTTGCTTCGTTCTCCGGTTTGGGTATTTGCTCCCTCCATCGGGTTTTCAACTCCGGGCATATCCGATTTTTGTGTCCTGTACCGGCTCATATCGGTGCGTTTTCTTTCTTCGGCCTGCCGCACCTGATCGGGGCTCTGAATCGGTATGTGGCCTTTCATCAAGGTACTTACCACGTCTTTGTTCACCTTGCTAATCATCATTTTAAAAAGGTTAAACGACTCAAACTTGTAAATTAAAAGCGGGTCTTTCTGTTCGTAAGTAGCATTCTGAACCGACTGTTTTAAATCGTCCATTTCGCGAAGCTGCTCCTTCCAGGCTTCGTCAATGGTGTTCAACACAACCTGCTTCTGATAAGATTTTGCGAGCTCTTTACCCTTATTCAGATAAGCTTTTTCGAGATTACAAATAATCTGGAAAATCCGTTTCCCGTCTGAAATGGGAACCACAATATTTTTGTAAACCTGAGACTTGGTTTCATACACATTTTTAATAACCGGGAACGCCTGTTTCGAAATCGATTCCACTTTGCGGTTATATCCGTCAATCATCTTTTGGTAAATCCTCTCAGTGATTTCTTCTATTGAAAGTTGTTTGAATTCCTCCTGAGTAACAGGCGATTCGATGGAAAGCAACCGCAATAATTCCATGTTGAAATCTTCGAACTGGTCGGAGCCAAAATACTCGTTCACCAACTCTTCCACCGAATCGTACATCATGTTCAGCAAGTCCACATCCAGCCTTTCGCCGAACAAGGCGTGTTTTCTTCGCTTGTAAATCACTTCACGTTGCGAATTCATCACATCGTCGTATTCCAGCAACCGTTTTCTTATTCCAAAGTTATTTTCTTCTACTTTCCGCTGCGCGCGTTCTATAGATTTGGATATCATTGAGTGCTGAATCACTTCGCCCTCTTTCAAACCAAGCCGATCCATCACACCTGAAATTCTGTCGGAGCCGAACAAACGCATCAAATCGTCTTCGAGTGAAACGTAAAACTGCGACGAACCTGGGTCACCTTGTCGTCCGGCACGACCACGCAACTGACGGTCAACCCGCCGCGAATCGTGGCGTTCGGTACCTATTATAGCCAAACCGCCCGCTTTTTTCACTTCTGGTGAAAGCTTAATATCTGTACCGCGGCCTGCCATGTTGGTGGCAATGGTAACACCACCCGACCGGCCTGCTTCGGCTACAATTTCTGCCTCGCGCGCATGCAATTTGGCATTTAGCACATTGTGTTTAATTCCACGAATTTTGAGCATCCGGCTCAGCAATTCCGAAATTTCAACCGAAGTGGTACCCACTAACACCGGTCGCCCGGCCTGGTTCAGTTCCACAATTTCATCGATAACCGAATTATATTTTTCGCGTTTGGTTTTGTAAACCAAATCTTCTCTGTCGTCGCGAACAATCGGGCGGTTGGTAGGAATAACCACCACCTCCAGTTTGTAAATATCCCAGAATTCGCCAGCTTCGGTTTCAGCAGTACCAGTCATACCGGCCAGTTTGTGGTACATTCTGAAGTAGTTTTGCAGAGTAATGGTTGCAAAAGTCTGGGTGGCAGCTTCCACCTTAACCCGCTCCTTGGCTTCAATGGCCTGGTGCAATCCGTCTGAATACCGGCGTCCTTCCATAATACGTCCGGTTTGCTCATCAACAATTTTCACCTTGTTGTCAATCACCACATATTCCACATCTTTTTCGAACATGGTGTAAGCTTTCAGCAACTGATTGATGGTGTGCACCCTTTCTGATTTTACAGCGTAATCCTGCAAAAGTTTATCTTTCTTTTCCTGCATTACATCAAGAGACAGTCCTGCATTTTCGAGTTCTGCCATTGTAGTTCCCATGTCGGGCATTACAAAAAAGTCGGGGTCTTCAAAGCCTTCAGAAATCAGGTCAATCCCTTTATCAGTAAGTTCTACCGAGTTTTGTTTTTCTTCAATAACAAAAAAGAGAGGGTCAGTTACAATATGCATGTTTTTATTGTTATCCTGCATATAGAAATTCTCCGTTTTCGTCATGAGGTTTTTCATGCCCTCCTCGCTCAGGAATTTTATAATTGATTTGTTTTTGGGCAGCCCTTTATGTGCCCGCAGCAATAACAAACCGCCTTCTTTTTTTTCCTCATCGGTAGTGTTCTCTTTGGTAAGCAACCGCTTGGCATCTATAAAAATGCGGTTTACCAAATCACGCTGGGCCTTGTACAATTTTTCCACATAACCTTTCAGCTCTTCAAACTGCTGGTTTTCACCTTTAGGCACCGGTCCTGAAATAATCAAAGGTGTACGGGCATCATCAATGAGTACCGAGTCCACTTCATCTACAATGGCGTAGTGGTGTTTGCGCTGCACCAAATCTTCAGGATTGATGGACATATTGTCGCGCAAATAATCAAAACCGAATTCATTGTTTGTTCCGTAAGTTATGTCTGCATTATATGCTTTCCGTCGCGCTTCGGAATTTGGTTGATGTTTGTCGATACAATCAACAGTCAGCCCGTGAAATTCAAATATGGGGCCCATCCATTCGGCATCCCGTTTCGAGAGGTAGTCATTCACCGTTACCAAATGTACACCGCGGCCAGCCAGCGCGTTTAAAAACACAGGCAATGTGGCCACCAGTGTTTTTCCTTCACCGGTTGCCATTTCGGCAATTTTGCCCTGATGCAGTACAATGCCTCCAATGAGCTGCACATCGTAATGTACCATATCCCAGATAATTTCTGTTCCTCCGGCAATCCAGCGATTTTTCCACAAAGCTTTTTCTCCCTGAACAGAAATGCTGGCCCGTGTGGAGGCCAAATCTTTATCGTAATCCCTGGCGGTAACTTCCACCGTTTCGTTTTCGAAAAACCGGCGGGCAGTTTCTTTCACAATAGAAAATGCGGTAGGAAGAATTTCATTCAGAACCGCTTCAATTTTTTCATCTATTGTTTCCTCGAGCTTGTCAATTTGTTTGTAAATTTCTTCGCTATCCTGAATTTCGGCGTCTTCGGCCTTCTCCTTCAATGCGGCAATTTCATCCTCCTCCGGCTTAATCCGGTCCCTGATGATTTCCCTTAACCTATCTGTTTCGTTACGTAGCTCATCGTTTGAGAAACCAACAATTCGTTGGTACTCTTCTTTAATTTGTTCAACAATCGGATTCACTTCCTTTATATCTCTTTCCGATTTGTTCCCGAGAATTTTCCCGAGTATTTTGGTTACAAATGCCATTTTTAAACTATTAAATTTAAACCAGTGCAAATTTAGTTAATTGCTCAGGGTAAAAAAACGATTAAATAAAATTCCATAAGAATTATTCTTCTTAAAAAGTTTTTTTTAACACGTATAAAATGTGCTCACTAATTATAGTAACAAAATTATGAACATTTGATTATTATTAAAAATAAAGGTAAACTAGTACAAATAACAAATTTAATTCCTTTTTATTATACAAATTCCTAATTGTACTTAAAACAGAGTAAGTTGCTCACGTTTAATTTGAACGAAGGGTAATTATTCGTAAAATGCAGGTTTTATGAACCATTTGAAGAATTTGCATTTTTAAATTATACCTCACGAAATAATTAAAAGCAAAAAAAACATCAGGATATAGTACAAAATACATTTATGCAAGATTTATTACATTGATGTAAGATATTTTTCATCATTAATCTAACCATTTTGTTGCTTTATCCTAAATTATTTTGATATTTGCTTACGAAATAAATAATAGAAATTTAACATTTAAATTTAATTACTATGAAATTAAAACTTCTACTTTTTTTGACGATTTTGGGGAGCATGCTTTATGCCCAGGAACCTTACCGGTCTTTAATTATCACTGAAGCCCGGATGGAATCAAAGCCTAATAACTATTTTGAAATTACCAACATGGGTAGTGAATCTGTTCAGTTAAATGAATTTAAGTTTGGGCGAATTGCTCCCTGGGGAGAACCAATTCTTGATTTGTATTCTGATCCCTGGATTTCGGGTGAGGATTATTTTTTCCTTCCTGACAAAATTCTAGCACCGGGAGAATCTTATGTAATTGCCGGCGCATATGATTTTGGGCCAAGGCAATACAAAAAAAGGATACCCGGATTTGAAGGCGATGAGCGTCCAAAACAAATTGACATTTACGATGTGACTGATTTGTTAATTCATTATTCAGAGGTAAAAGGAGATGCAACTGACAGCATAACCCAATCTTTAGAGGGCAGCAGAGGAAATCCCTTAATTATTGAAGGCTGGCACGGACGTGAATGCTGGTACCTGGAACACCACTTTGCAGAAGGCGATTCAGCAGTAGTCGATCAGGTTAACGGCGTTTTTGATAACGATGGAAACAACCAGGAATGGGGCAATGCTACGGGCGCCGGTTATGACGTTGCCGGTGTAGCAATGGCTACACGCACAGCAAACCTGGTCCGGAAGTACAAGGTAAAAACTGGTAACCTCGATTTTGCCAATGCACGCGGTGTAGGAAGTGATGACTCTGAATGGATTCCACTTGTTCGTCCCGATGGCATTAGCTCATGGCGCGATACCTGGTGGACAGTTGGGAGCCATGGCCCTTATGTTTTGGATGCAAATACACTGGAATCGGATGTTATTGATGTGGATTTTACCAACAAAACACTGACAGTGCCTTGGGGCGTTCGCAGGCTGGATGGCATCATGCGCCATATGGTTAAAAAACCGGGAATTGCCTGGGAATACCACCTGAACCCGAACAGGGAAGACTCCCTGTTTCATTCGGCCCAAACTGGAGATAAAATCACCATTTATGTTTGTGGGGAAGAACTTACATCTGCTACTTTCGACATTATTGTATCAGAACCAACAAACGATGTAAATATTGTTGTACCAATTGACCATATTGACATTGCCTCAGTAGCAGATGGAGAAGCAATCAGAACAAATACACAGCGGGGTAGTGATGGAATGGAATATACGGGATGGCCAAGAGTTACCAAACATGTCCATGGAACCGATACCATAACAGGTTCATGGCACGGGTTACCTCATGCCTTGCGTACCGACTCCTTGATGAAATACCTTGAAAAACCGGCCAATGCCACTTGGGAATTTGTGTGGGTTGACGGTGTTGCCCGACCAGACCTGAAAAATGGCGACCAACTAAAGGTTACCGCACAAAACGGAGCTTCAAAAGAATATTTTATTCAGGTTCAGCCTTACGGCCCAAGCCACAATGGATACCTGGCAGCCATCACCTGGCCCGATATACCGGCCCACCACAGGCCATTATACAATGCTATTTACGGCTGGAAAGGAGATACCATTGCAGGCTTTAATTCTACTACGTTCAATTACCGCATGCAGGTACCGGCAGATGTTTCCGGAATACCGGCATTGGTTGCCAAACCCCAGGATTTAAATGCCACAGTTGAAGTGAAACGGGCTACATCGCTTACCGGAACATTACAGGACCGCACTGTTTCTTTTATCGTTACAGCAGAAGACGACAGTGTAACGTTTACTTACAATGTTGAACTGGTAAAAGAAAAAGATTTGGATGATATACAAAAATATTACGCTGAACCTTTCCTTTCAGAGTTTGTAAACTGGGATCAATGGAATAACTCTTTTGCTGAAATTTGCAATCCCGGAACGGAGCCACTGGATTTAAGTAATTACATGATTGTGATGCAGTGGACCAATAATCCGGCTGATGCTGTGGCATGGTCAAGTGGTGATGATGAGTGGGAACAGCGATATAACAAATATATACCAGGCTATAAATGGGTTAACGAAACACAGTGGTCGGTTACACCTGCTTATGTGGAACAAGACCTGAGTGTAAATCCAATTGTGCAGCCGGGCGATGTTTTCTGTATGGGTGATATCCGTTCAGACGGTGATGCACACCCGAGTTGGTTGCCAGATTTCAAATGGCAGGTACCGGCACAACTGGATGTTCAGTTTGCCAATACCGATGGCGTTGACACTTACAGAAACCCCTGGGGAGAACATGTCGGATATGATTTAAGCCCTGTTAGAAAATGGAGATCCTCTACTTGGTTTCTGTTTAAAATTAAAAACGATTCAATAAAGCTCGGCCTCAAACCTGCCAATAACATTGAAGACTTTGAACTGATCGAAATATTTGGAATGGGTGATGGTTCTGAATGGACAATTGGAGGGTGGCTTTTTGATATGACTGCCAATGTGATGAGAAAACCTGAAATATACCAGGGAAATCCTGTAGTTCAGGCATCATTTGGAACAACACCTGAAGATGCGGAATGGACCTGGACAGACCGTGCTTACTGGCAGGCCCGTAACGTAGGTTGGCCAATGGAAATTCTAAATGTTGGAAACGATATCGGGCAGCATTTTTTGTATGAACCCACCCACTACAAATCAACCGTAACCTCGGTGGTTTACAAAGTAAGTGATGGCTATTCTATGGAGGAAGAAATAAGGGGAATTACTGCCGGAACTACTGTTGGAACTTTACTGAGTAACCTGAACAAAGCCCACGAAGATCAGTCACTGACTGTTAAATCTGGAGATTCAGATTTAACTGCAGATGACTTGCTAAGTCAGGATGATGTGCTTGTTGTTCTCTCTGCTGACAGTACAAATACCACTCAGTATTATCTGCAGGTTAGCGAAGAAGGATTAAGTTCCGATGCAGTGCTTACTTCCACTTTGTATGAAGTTGCCATAGAAAACGAACCTAAAAGTGCCTCTTCTGTTGCTGAAGATGGCTCAGGTTACATTACCGGATTTGAGTACGGTACACAGTTGCGTACTGTCTTAAACAATGTTACCATTCCAATGGGAGCTACCCTGAGTATCATTGATGGCGAAGGAGCATACGTACCTTTGACAAGGTTGAATTTCGATACAGCTTATGTTAATGTAACAGTTAATGCCAATACCTACTTCGAAGTGGTTGCTGAAAACGGAATTACACGGATCGTATATCAGTTGCAGCCGCGTTCTTCGCAAAACGATGCTTTTATTCTTTCAGATATTTACCTTGTTTCCCAAAGTGAAAACCTGGTTAATTTTGTACCTCGTGGATCAAATGTTCAAACCTTCCTAAGTAACATTGTGCCTTCTTTGGGTGCTACAGTAAAACTGGTTGATAAAATGGGATTTGAACGAACTGAAGGTGAGCTTTATGAAGACGACAAAGTGGTGGTTACTTCGCCCAATGGTTTGGTAACAAGAGTTTATCACCTCTCCATGTTGCGTACACAGTACATCCTTGAATCAACTTATCTTGCCTACATTTTATCGAACATTTACAGTGTAGATCAGGTAAATTACATCGTTGAAGGACCATCAGAAAGTACCCCACTTTCTGAATTCTATTCAAGAATTACAGCTTCAATGGGTGCAACTGCTATTGTTGTTGATGCCGGAGGAAACGAGAAAACATCGGGCAACCTGGCTGTTGGAGACAAAGTTCAGGTAACTTCTGCCGATGGAAAAATCGTTGTGGACTACCAGATTGATTTGGGAACATATGCTGGTTTACCCAATGCCAACCAGATTGAAATTTACCCGAATCCGACAAACGGAAGACTGAATATCAGAGGTGCAGAACAAGGTAACCGCATCCAGGTATTCAACGCCAATGGAGCAATCGTGCGCGATCTAAAAGTTCGCAGCAGCCTGGAAGTTTTGTCCATTGACGATCAGCCTGCTGGTATGTACCTGATTCTTATAAGCACTGACAAACAACTAATTGGTCGCTACAAAGCGATAAAAAATTAATTATTGATTATTAAAACTTTATAAATGAGAGCCTGTTCCAGCAGGCTCTTATTTTTTAAATTAAACCAGCATGAACCGTCATTTTTCCACTTTTTTTCTGTTTCTTATTTTTAGTTTCGGAATTTCCAGTTCCGGAAATGCACAGATTACTCCCCATGAAGCTATTCTCCAAATGCAAAAAGGCATCAACCTGGGAAATACACATGAAGCGCCAACAGAAGCAGGCTGGAACAATCCAAGAGCAGAAGAGTATTATTTCGATTTATACCAGGAAGAAGGTTTTCAGTGTGTCCGTATTCCGGTTCGCTGGGATAATTATACGGGTAAAACGCCCCCCTACAAAGTAAGTGAATCATGGCTCAACCGCATTGAACAGGTTACAGACTGGGGCCTTGAACGGGGATTGTACATTATTATTAATGCCCACCATGACGACTGGATTAAACAAAATTATTCGGAAGCCAACAAAGCACGGTTCGACAGCATCTGGACCCAAATTTCCACACATTTTAAGGATAAACCCGAAAAGCTGATTTTTGAAATACTTAACGAGCCGCATGGATTGACCAAAGCACAAAACGACGATATGCACGCCCGGATTCTTTCCATTATCCGTAAAACAAATCCCACCAGGCTGGTCATTTTTCAAGGACACAACTGGGGCGGCTCTGACGAACTGTTAACAGCAGCTATCCCCGATGATGATTACGTAATTGGTTCATTTCATTCATACGATCCCTACCTTTTCGGATTGGAAGGCCAGGGCACCTGGGGAACCAGCTACGATTATAATCAACTTGAAAACAAATTTAAAGCTGTTTCAAACTGGTCGCTTGCGCACAACATTCCTGTTTTTCTTGGCGAATTTGGGGCACTGAAAAAATGCGATTACAATTCCAGGATGCGCCATTATCGTGCTTATGTGGAAAATTCGTATAAATACGGTTTCGCTTTTGCAGCCTGGGATGACGGCGGCGATTTCCGGATTATGGAGCGCCAGCAACGCGACTGGGATGAAGTAAAGGATATTTTGCTCCACACCAATTCGCTTTCGCCGGTACCTGACGCAAAAATTTACCAGGATTCAATCATCCGGGTGTCCTGGAAAATCAGAACCGAAAACCACGACAGTATTTTGGTTCAGCGAAAACTGGGAACCCAGCGACATTACTCCGATTTTGTGATGTTGTCGCCCGATTCTACGCAGTTTTTTGATATGAAACCCGGAGTTAACAGTTATTACAATTACCGGATAATTTCCCATTACAACGATTCGGCAGGAATTTATTCCCAACCGGTTAGAGTATTTTTTCCAGAATGGACACGTCCTGTTAGAGCTCCGTTTCTCGATACTCTGATGGTAATACCAGGTATTGTTGAAGCAGAAAATTTTGATAAAGGTGGAGAAGGGTTATCCTACCACGATAAAGGAACAAATAACATTACCGGGGATTACCGGCCCGACGATAATGTGGATATTTACGACCGGATGGGAGACGGATATCATGTGGGAAATGCACTTCCCGGAGAATGGATGGAATATTCGGTAAACGTACTCACCGAAGGCTGGTATGATGTGACTGTTTACACAGCAACATTTTACGGCGGTGGAACTTTTCAAATCGAATTTGACACAATATCATCGGGAGCAATATCAGTTCCAACAAGTTACAGCGCTTTAAATACAGTGCCTGTTTCTTTTAAAATGTACCTCTATCCGGGTGAACAAATCATGCGTTTTACCGTGTTGAGCGATCCGCTGTTCAATATTGATAAAATGGCTTTTGAGCTGGCTACCGGACTGGAAACAATGAAAAAGGAAGAAAACATTCAAATCCTGGCTTTTCAAAATCACAACAATGAACTTGAAATTAGAACCAATTCCGTTGGTCGGTTTGAATACATTGTGGTATCAAATATAACCGGCCAGACAATGTATTCGGTTAACCATCCGGAACATGTAACTAAAATTTCAGTATCAAATTTACCATCAGGAATTTACATTATACAAGGATTTAAAAACAATAAAAGGTATTCGGTAAAAACCATTATCCAAAATTTTCAATAAAAAGTTAAAGAAATGAAATCAATACTTACCGAAATAACCGTTACTTTATTAATTATCCTGATTTCTTTACCAGAAAAAAATATTTCCCGGAAATCATTCACATCAGATGAAACTGGAAAAAACGAAACCGGAACCCTGAAAGACAGGAACGGGGCAATGATGCGGGGCACACCAATGGTACTGAGCAAAAACCTGAAAAGCTCGGTTGATTTTGCAACCAATATAAAAAACTGGGAAAAAATCAAAGAAAACGGATTTAACACCATTCGTGTTTGCTGGGTTGATGGTTGGCAAAAAGATCATGGCAGAGATTACTGGAGTGTTGAAGAAGTGTTGCCTTATTACGATAAATGTGTTGAAAATGCCCACATTTTGGGAATGAACCTTATCATCAATTATCACAACGTTGGACCGCAGCAAAATTTTGACACCACCTACACTTTTCAAATGGAAAAAGAATTCTGGAAGGCTATTGCCCCCAGATATAAGGATAACAATTTGGTTTACTATGAATTAGCCAATGAACCTACCTTCAGAATGAGCGATTACCATAAGCCCGGATTTAAGAAGAGCCTTATGCAGATATACCGGCAGGTAAGAAATGACGCTCCTGAAAGAGAAATTCTGATGTTCAGTTTTAATACAATTCAACCTGAAATTCTGGATGTTGTGGAACATTATGAAAATGAACTGGATTGGAATTTTACTACAATAGCCTACCACATGTACAATTCAACTTCGAGTGATGCGGTGAAAAAACTGATGGAAAAACACCGGGTAATTTGCACAGAGTGGTTTTATCATTTTGTAAGCCTCGAAAGGCCCGAATATACCTTCATTAAACAGGTTGACGGGCACAAAGAAAATGCCCAGACCCTTGAAATGATTGGCTCAAGCTGGATTGACTGGCGCGACTGGGACGACACAACGCTGAACGAACTACTCGACACGCTGATAACTGATGCCAAAATTAAAAACTACTGGTGGAAAAAATAATAAGAATGCACAAATGTATTCCGACATTGAAATATGCTATTTTTCCTTAACCTGAAAATAATTATATAGTTTTGTCTGTAAGAATTCTTAATGATTAAACTGATAAGAATTTTTATGATATAATAAAATAAGCTGTACCATGAAAAAATTCGCCAGGTATATTGAAAAAGGTATTATTTATGTTTTGATTGTAATGATGTCCATAATCCTGATTCTTGCCACTGTTGAGTTGGGATATTACCTGATACGGAACATTGTTCAGTCGGATTACCTGCTGATGGACCTGGACGATTTAATGGATTTGTTTGGCGTATTTTTACTTGTGCTAATCGGTATTGAATTGCTCGATACCATAAAGGTTTATTTGAAACAAAACCAGGTACATGTTGAAGTAGTGGTACTTGTGGCCATTATTGCCCTGGCCCGTAAAATAGTTATTCTTAAGGTAGAAGAACTTGACGGAGAAACCATAATTGGCATTGGTGTGCTCATTATTGCACTTTCTATAGCTTATTACCTCATAAAAAAAGCTGGCCTGATGGTCTGCAACTTCGACGATGATGAAGGCACGCCAAAGCCAGAACCTCCGGAAAAGATTAATCCACTGTAATTCAAATTTTGAAGTGAAAAATGATGAGAAGTTTTTGAAACCTTTCCGGTTTTAAAAAGTAGAATCTTTTCAGAGAGCTCTTGCATAGCGAAAATGTAATTCAGAATTGTTAACGAATTAAAATTAATGCCATGCCAGCAAAAAAATTAAAAACATTTCTTGATGAAAACAACATCAGGTATGTAACCGTAAAACACTCCAACGCATACACTGCGCAGGAAGTGGCTTCCTCCGCCCATGTTTCAGGTAAGGAATTTGCCAAAACCGTAATGGTTAAAATTGATGAAAAAATGGCGATGGCCGTTCTGCCGGCATCCTATCAAATCGATTTTGAGCAACTTAAAAAATTTCTTGGCTCAAAAAAAATTAGCCTGGCAAATGAAGCTGAGTTTAAGTACCATTTTCCAGATTGCGAGGTTGGCGCTATGCCGCCATTTGGAAACCTTTACGATATGGAAGTATTTGTTGCCGAAGTGCTGACAAAAAATGAAGAAATTGCATTTAATGCCGGCACACATACCGAATTAATAAAACTTAAATATGAAGATTTTGAAAAGCTTGTAAAACCAAAAGTTTTCAAATTTTCGTGGAAATCGGTTTCATTACCCAAAGATCCTGCAGAGCGGTGGCAGGATGATCTTTAAGTCTTTTTCAGAAAAAAAGAAAAAATGGCAGGCTTGTAAGCCGGGTTCTGTATTCCTCCGCTTTTCAGCAAAGAAACCTTTATCATTTATCTGGTTCCGGTATCACTACCGGAATCGCTGCAGCCTACCCCTCCTGACATCCGGTGTGCATCCGGAAACGAAGCGGGCAACTTCGCTGCGCTGCAACAGCCGCGCAATCAGGATATATTTGGCTTTGCAACCCGTGAGGCGTACGGCTGGCTGTGTCGCCACAACCACCGGTGGGCTTTTACCCCACCTTTTCACCCGTATCCGCCAGCTGGCGGATGGTTATTTTCTGTTACGCTACTATCCCCTTTCAAAGATCTTCCCGTTAAGAAGCACGGTACCCTGCGTTGCCCGGACTTTCCTCTCCCCCGAGTACTCGGGAGAGCGATAAAGCAGCCTGCCGCTGCAAAAGTAATACTTTTAGTTTCAAGTTGAAAATTTAAAGTGTAAAGTGATGGAAGGACAATCTTTAAACTTTGAACATTAAACTTTAAACTACCTCCTCCTCAGTATTACCATTGTTGCGCCATAACCATATTCCTGAAACGAGGCATCCTGAAAAATATATTTTGGGAATTTCGATTTAAGCAACCTGGCAATTTCCTGTTTTAAAACGCCCTGCCCCACTCCATGGATAAATACAATACGCCTGGCTCCCGTTTCAATGGCTTGCCGCATTTCACGTTCCACTTTTTCCATTTGAAGGTCGAGAATTTCTTTATTGGTTAGACCGGCAGTGTTTTCAATCAATTCATGAATGTGCAGATCAACTTCAACAACATCGGGCTGCACCGGTTTTTTTAGATTTTTTTTCGGCTGTTGTCTCTCTTTTGCTTTAATAACCTTTCGCAAATCATCTTCAGTCATCTTGTCAATTTCTGTATTCAGTATATTTTCAGAAATTTGATAAACCAGGGCATTTTGATGGAAAAAATCGTTTGGCTGAAAACTTTTTTCCTTGTAAAATTTTACCGGATTTACTTTGAATTTTTTGGTAATTGAAGGATGAATTTCCCGCTCATCATCGCGAAAAAATATCAGTTGAAAACTATATTCAGGCGAATCAGAAAGATCATTTTGGTCGATTACTTCAAGCTCCACATCAGAATTGGGCTGAACTTCGCCATGTAATACCGATTTGTATTTTTCTTCTTTTAAATGTGCGTAATGAAACAGGATTGTGAAGTTGCTGTCGTTTACCAAAATCAATTCGATATCGCCGGCCAGCGGATTTTTTGCATCTGCCGGCACAAAGCAGAAATAAAAATCGGGCGAATCTTTTCCTGTTCGCTTTTTTCCTTTTGGCTTTTCTGCCTTAACAGGTTGCTGAACAGTTTCAACAGCAGGCTTTTCTGCCAGAGTTGTTCCTTTATTCAACGCTGGATCATCCACATTAATAAGTTTTGCAAGTGGGTATGGTACTTCAAATCCATCTTCATTTTCAACCTGAACCATGTTTTTTCCGAGAAATCCGGTAACGATTCCTCCACCCACATCGTTCAGAAATTTAACTCTGTCGCCAACATTTATCATTTTCAAAATTTTTAACAAAAGTACTATTTTTTATCCATCAGAATTTTGGGTTATTTTTGCAGCCGAATTCAAAACTCAGAAAATTGTCAGAATACAAAAACATAAAAATCAGCGATTACAGTTACAAACTACCGGAAGAACGAATTGCCAAATATCCGCTTGCCGAACGCGACAGTTCGAACCTTTTGTTTTGGAAAAATGGGTTAATCAAAAAAGATGAATTTCGTAATATAACAGACTATCTGCCAGAGGATTCATTGCTGGTTTTCAATAACACCAGGGTTATTCATGCCAGGCTGTTTTTCAGGAAAGAAACCGGTGCAAAAATTGAAATATTTTGCCTGGAGCCTGTTCATCCAAACGATCATCAACTGGCTTTTCAGCAATCTGAAATAGTGGTGTGGAAATGTATGGTGGGTAATTCAAAAAAATGGAAAAATGATGCGTTGTCCCGAAAAATTGAAATAAATGGTAAAACCACAGAATTAAGGGCAAAAAAAACAGCACAGGAAAACAATTCATTTTTAATTGAATTTAGCTGGTCGAATGGATTTACTTTTGCCGAAATTATTGAAAAATCGGGTATTTTGCCCATCCCGCCTTACTTGAACCGCGAAAGCGAACCTGCCGACGAAGTAACCTACCAAACAGTTTATGCCAAAACCGACGGCTCGGTTGCTGCACCCACTGCCGGGCTGCATTTCACCGAAAATGTGTTGGACCAACTGAGCAAAAAAAATATTGATTTACGCGAAATAACCTTGCATGTTGGCGCCGGAACATTTCAGCCGGTAAAATCGGAAACCATAAATGGCCACAACATGCATCAGGAAAAGGTTATCATTTCTAAAAAATTTATTGAGGAACTGTTGGTCAACACCAAAAAAATAATTGCAGTAGGAACTACTTCAGTAAGGTCGCTTGAGAGTTTGTACTGGCTGGGAATAAAATTGGGGAAGGCAATTAATGTATCTCAAAATTTGGAAATTGAACAGTGGGAACCTTACGAAAATATTCAGCAATTAACCATTCAGCAATCGCTGGAAAATATTCTTGCTTACCTTGAAAAAACCAACCAAAGTACAATTCAGTTTTCAACACAAATTATTATTGTACCAGGATACCGGTTTAAACTGATAAACGGAATGATTACCAATTTCCATCAACCTCAAAGTACTTTATTGTTGTTAATCGGGGCATTTTTGGGAAAGGACTGGAAAAAGGTTTATGATTTCGCGCTAAATAACAATTTTCGGTTTCTGAGTTACGGTGACAGCAATTTATACTTGAAATAGCTTGTGTATAGAAAATTACGAGTAGCTCGCTTTGGCTACGGCAATTTTTTCTATCAGCAATTGCCGGTTTATCGGTTTAGTAATATAATCATCAAATAATGTTTTAATTTTTTCCACATCGCCCGGTAAAGCATAAGCTGTTTGTGCAATTACCGGCAGTTTCGGATTAATGCTTCTTATTTTTTCAAGTGCTTCGTAACCATCCATCACCGGCATTTTTATGTCTAACAGAACCAAATCAACATTTTCATTCTCCAAACATAAATCCACTGCTTCTTTTCCATTTTCAGCCCGAATCAGGTTGTAATTATACCTCGACAATATTTGTTCAATATAATACCAATTAATATCTTCATCTTCAGCCACAACAATCACCTTTTTCCCATTAGCAGGGGTTGGCTGGGCTATTTCCTCTCTTTTTATTCTTTTTGGGGCAGAATTATGTTGAAAATAGGGAAAGGTAATGTTAAACTCTGATCCTTTTCCCAAATCAGAATTCAATTTTATAGTACCTCCCATCAAATCAACATAAGCTTTGGTAATGGAAAGCCCGAGCCCCGACCCCGAGTTTATTTTTGATTTTCCTTTATCAATCTGTCTGAAACGTTCGAAAATAAATTGTTGGTTTTCGGGAGCAATTCCAATGCCGGTATCTCTAACAAAAAATGTTATTTCAGCATTGTCTGAAATTTCATATCCAAAACAAATTTCCCCCTTTTCAGTAAATTTTAAAGCATTATTCAACAGGTTCATTAATATTTGCCTAAGCTTTATTTCATCCATTTTTATTTTACCTGAAATACGGGATTCATCTTTAACAAGCTTAATAGAAAGGTTTTTTTTCGCCGGAACAGAAACTTTAAAAGTACTGTAAACATCATCTAAAAATTCGCCAGGGTCAAATTCTGTATCATTTAATTCAACCTGGCCAGCTTCAATATGAGAAATTTCTACAATGTCGTTAATAATTGAAAGCAGGTAATTTCCACTGTTTTTTATTATCTGAGTATAATTTTCACGGGTTTTGTCATCCAATTCATCAAGATTAAGCAAATCTGCAAAGCCTATAATGGCGTTCATCGGGGTACGAATTTCGTGCGACAAATTAGCCAGAAAAGCAGATTTTAACCGGTCGCTTTCTTCTGCTTTTTCTTTGGCTGACTTTAATTCAAAATTCTGCGACCTGTATTCTTTGTTAAGTTGGGTATATTTCTCAAGCTGTTCGGTTAGTTGCTGTTGTTTTTCCAATAATTCTTTCTGAAGGGAATGTTCTTTTAAATAGAGTTTTTCTTTTTCAATTTGGTTTTGAAAATTTCGTTTTTGGGCAGCCATTAGCAATCCAAGCAACATTGTTCCGGGAATATAAATAAGAAATATGGGCAGGATGATAATTCGTAAAATTTCTGACATCCTGTCATCAGGCAGCAGAACCGTAGCAGCCAGCATAACAACATGAATAACCAAACCCAACGCAAAAAACTCGATTGGCTGGTTGGTGCGCTTCCATTTTTTTCGTAATTCAGCCCAAACAATACCAATTGTGCCTGAAGATACAATAACTGCCAATCCCATCCACAAACCTTCACCACCAATATAAAAACGTACGATACCTGATAAAACCATGGCAATAACTGTTGGCAGCGGTCCAAAAAATATCCCTGAAATTCCCAGCATTACCGAACGTGAATCAAACACCAAACCAGGCGTCATTCGCCAGGGAGTAAACATCAATACAATACCAATTAATCCCACAATTAAACCTGTAAATATTTTCGAAATTATGCCTCGTGGCTTATCATTTCTGAGCCAGAAATTTTCGTACAGCATGGCAAATGCAAGAAGTACAGCGATATTTTGAATCAGGCTAATGATAATTGGCTCATTCATATACTAATGGATTGATAAACTGAAGTTTTATTACAGTTAATGCAATATACGGCAATTTTTGTTTTAAAAATATAATTTGACATATTAAAAACAGAAAAAATAACTTTGCACAAATAACAAAATATAAAAGCATAAAATTCGTGTGTTTTTTACCATATTTACATTCTACAAATAAATTTCGAAAAAATGAAAATACTGGGAGAACTTACACCACAACCTCTGTTTAATTATTTTGAAGAAATATGCCAGGTTCCCCGGCCTTCAAAAAAGGAAGAAAAAATCAGAAAATTTTTGCTCGATTTTGCCAGGAAGAATAATCTTCAGGCAAAAACCGACAAAGCGGGTAATGTATTAATTTCCAAATCTGCAACACCAGGTCGCGAAAACAATCCGACAGTAATTTTACAAACCCACATGGACATGGTTTGTGAAAAAAACAGCGACAAAAAATTTGATTTTAACAACGACCCCATTGAACCAATGATTGTTGATGGATGGGTAAAAGCCAACGGAACCACCCTGGGAGCCGACTGCGGGATTGGAATTGCTGCTCAAATGGCCGTACTCACTTCAAACAAAATAAAACACGGACCACTTGAATGTTTAATAACTGTTGATGAAGAAACGGGCCTCACCGGCGCTTTCGCACTTCAACCCGGATTTATGAAGGGCTCCATTCTTTTAAATCTCGATTCAGAAGACGAAGGCGAAATTTTTATCGGTTGCGCCGGAGGAATTGATACGCTCATTTCATTTACCTTTAAAAATGAACCGGTTCCAAAAAATTCAGTTGCAGTGAAATTATCTGTTTCCGGGTTGTTAGGAGGTCATTCTGGCGATGATATTCATAAAAACCGGGGAAATGCCATAAAAATTTTGAACCGTTTTTTATGGAAAGCCTCCCGCGAATTTTCTGTCAAACTTTCTGAATTTGATGGCGGAAACCTGCGAAATGCCATTGCGCGCGAATCATCAGCAATTCTTTTACTTCCTATAAATGAAAAAGAAAACCTGCTGAATGCATTTGAAGAATTTACAGCAAAGGTTAAATTTGAATTTGAAAAAAACGAACCCAACCTGAAACTGAAAGCCGAAAAAGTTGCAATTCCCGGACAAATTGTTGACACTGAAACGCAAAAGAAATTGTTGGATTCCATATATGCCTGTCCGCATGGGATTCTGGAAATGAGTTCGCGAATGGAAGGGATGGTGGAAACCTCAACGAATCTGGCTTCGATAAAATTTGCAAACGGAAATAAAATTATCATTACTACCAGCCAGCGCAGCGAACTGGAAAGCCGTAAATATTTTGCTGCAGAAATGGTGCAGTCTGTTTTCGAACTGGCTGGCGCCGATGTAACTCATTCTGATGGTTACCCGGGCTGGACACCCAATTCTGATTCCAAAATACTGGGTACCACAGTGGCTTCCTACAAAAAATTGTTTGGAAAAGAACCCATCGTTCGTTCCATCCATGCAGGACTGGAATGTGGCCTGTTCCTCGAAAAATATCCGAATCTCGATATGGTTTCATTTGGTCCAACCATTAAAGGCGCTCATTCGCCAGACGAAAGGCTGAACATAGAAACCACCGAAAAATTCTGGAAACATTTGGTGGATGTGCTTGAAAATATTGAATAATAAACCACAAAACAATCAGATTATGAACCGTATATTCTTTTTTCTTGTATTTTCCCTTTGCATTTTCGCGCAAACTGGGTTTTCGCAGGAATCTGCTCAGTCTGTATTTTTTGGCAACCAAGGTGGTGGGCAGCAGTGGCTCACATATCAGGACAATCACCGCGCTTTATATCGAATAATAACCAATGAGGCATTCAGCCTGCTTGAAGAACGGGCAGAAAAAGTTTCGGAATTACAATCTGCCGAAGATTGGAAAACACATCAAAAAAAAATTAAAACAGCTTTATGCGGTTCGCTTGAAAAATTCGAAAAAACACCTTTGAATGCCCAAACTACCGGAATTCTGGAACGGGAAAACTGTACGGTTGAAAAAGTTTTGTTTGAGTCGCATCCCGGATTTTATGTGACTGCCGGCCTTTTTCTTCCCCGGAAAAGACAAAATCCTGCACCGGCCGTAATTTACGCTTGCGGCCATACCGAGCTGGGATTCCGAAGCGAAATCTATCAGCACGTAATTCTTAATCTGGTTGAAAAAGGTTTCATTGTTCTGGCATTCGATCCTTTGGGACAGGGTGAACGTTTGCAATATCCTGATTCCGAAACGGGAAAATCGAAGGTTGGCGGTTCAACTAAAGAGCACTCCTTTGCAGGAGTTCAGACTTTATTAACCGGCACATCGTTAACCGATTATTTTATCTGGGATGGCATTCGGGTACTCGACTACCTTGAAACACGCCCTGAAGTGGACATGAAGCGTATTGGTATGACTGGTCGCTCGGGCGGCGGAACGCAAACCGCACAGATTGCCGCCTGCGATGAACGCATTTATGCAGCCGCTCCGGAATGTTACATTACCAGTTTTAAACGGCTGCTGCAGTCCATCGGCCCGCAAGACGCCGAGCAAAATCCGTATAACGCCATTGCCAAAGGATTCGACCATGCCGATTATCTGCACATCAGAGCGCCAAAACCTGCCCTGATGATTACCACCACTCACGATTTTTTCAGCATTCAGGGAGCTCGGGAAACTTTTGCAGAAGTACAAAAATCGTACGCTGCTTTTGGAAAACCAGACAACATTCAAATGGTGGAAGATTTTGGCGTTCACGAATCAACCAAAAACAACCGTGAATCGCTTTACACATTTTTTCAGAAACACCTTGAACTGCCCGGCGACCCGACAGACAGGAAAACAACACCTTTTTCTGCAGAAGAACTTTGGGTTACACCAACCGGACAGGTGGGAACCTCTTTCGATTGTGAAACCGTTTTTAACCTGAACCGCACCTATTTTCAGGAGAAAAATGTTTCCGAAAATGAATTGCCCCAAAAAGTTGCCCACATTGCCGGAATTGATTTTAAAAGAAAATTGACTGCCGCTGTTTACACAGGAAAATTCACCAAAAAAGATTTTGGGGTTGAAAAATATTTCCTCGAAAACAATTGGGCAGACTATGCGCTTCCTGTTTATGTTATTCAAAATGAAAGCGAAAGTACGGAAAAACTGGTAGTTTGGTTCCATCCGGAAGGAAAACAAAATATTTTGGAAGAACCGCTGCTTGCAGAGCTGATTCAGACAGGATACACTGTAATTTCTGCCGATTTACCCGGAAACGGGGAATTATTCGATCCGGATTTTTCCGGCGACGGCGTAATTCAGGGGATTCCATTTAATTACACATTCGGAGCTAACCTGGCCGGCAAAAGTATTGCTGGAATTCAGGCCGAAGCCATTGATTTGCTCATGCAGTTTGCTAAAATCAAATTCCCAGGAAAACCAGCAGAGGCAATTGTTCAGGAAATTGCAGCATCAGCCGTATTGCATTATGCAGTATTTAAAAACCCTTTTCTAAAAATCACCATCCGCAATTTTCCCGAACCGGTTGAGGAACTGGTAAGAAAGGAATATTACGACCCTGCTGTGGCTTTTACGGCTGCACCAGGAAGTTTGAATTATTACGATTTGCCTGACTTAACCGAATATTTGCAAAATGCCGGTACAGAAATCATCACCCGGTAAATCAAAAAAAGTATGATTGAACATATTTACTTAAAAGTATAAGAACATGAGCTTTTCAACGATTACTGGAAAAATTGACGGTTTGATTACTGCGTGGGTTCCTTTGCTGGAGAAATTGCCGGAAAACATTCTGGCAGATAAAAGAAACTGGCAAAACCGTACCATCAAACAGGTACTTGGACACATGATTGATTCTGCATCGAATAATCATCAGCGGATGGTAAGGCTTCAATATGCAAAAAAACTTATTTTCCCCGATTACCGGCAGGATAACAATTTATGGATTGCCATTCAGGATTATCAGCATGAAGACTGGAAAATTCTGGTTCAACTCTGGAAGTTTTACAACCTGCACATGATTCATTTAATTCATTCCCTGGATATTGCCTGTCTCGACAACTACTGGAATGACTTTGAAGGCACCAAAGTAACCCTTAATCAGATGGTTGAAGGCTATTTGTGGCACTTGGAACTGCACCTGAAAGAGATTCAGGTAGTACTGGAACAAAACAATATCCCGGTAAATTTAACCTGACAGTTTAAATAACTGTTTCATTTAATAATAACGTTTGGTCTTTTGTAACCCGGTTAATTAAAGCCGAAATACTGTGAATCAAAATTTTGCAAGAGAGCGGAAGGATTTTACCCGGAATATTTTAAGCCAAATGAATGTTTTTGAACAAAGGGTAAAAAAATGGAAAGAAAACTTGTTCTTTATATTGCCTCCAGTTTAGACGGGTACATTGCCGGTGAAAATGATAATCTGAATTTTCTTAAGGCAGTGGAAAAAGAGGGCGAAGATTACGGATATTCAGAATTTATTGGCACAGTGGATACGGTAATTATGGGTCGTAAAACCTACGACTGGATATTAAATCACGTTCCTGAATTTATACATGCTGATAAGGAAACATACATCATTACGCGGTCAGAAAGGCCTTCAATTGGCAATATTACCTTTTACAAGGGAAGTCTGACAAAACTTGTAAGCAGGCTGAAATCCCGAAAAGGTAAAAATATTTTTTGCGATGGAGGTGCCGAAATCGTAAATGGACTGCTAAAGGATAATCTAATCGACGAATTAATTATTTCGGTAATTCCGGTTTTACTGGGTTCCGGAATCCGACTTTTCAAGGATGGAAGATCGGAGCAAAAATTGCAGCTAATATCGGTAAAGTCATTTGAAACCGGACTGGTTCAACTGCATTATAAATTCTGTATCTAAAATTAAAATCTAACTGAAAATTATCTGTTTATTTGAAAACAGATTAATTCAATGCTTCTTCAATTTTCAATAATCCTTCTTTAGCCTGCTGGTCATCAGGTCTTAATTCCAGAGCTTTTTTGTACCAAAACCGGGCAACATTGTAATTTTCGTTTTCAAAAGCTTCAGATGCATTTTGCATGTGCGTATTAAACTGTTCGCCCGACCGGCTGGCCATTCGTTCAGCAATTAAATCGGTAATAGCCTGCAACTGCTCCCTTGGGTAAGTTTCTTCGGGTTTAACACTGAGGGCGCGGTTGTACCAACCTCTGGCCACAGCAAGCTGATTCTCGCGAAATGTTGAATCGGCCAGATTGACAAAATTCTGGTAATCGCGATCGCGCTGACTGAGCAATAAACTGCCTACCAGCCTGTTTATTTCTTCAATCCGCTGTGGCGGATAAGTTTCTTCAGGTTTAACATCCCACGCTTTGTAATACCAGGCTCGCGAAACATTGTAACGCTGATTGTCAAAAAATCCGTCGGCCAACGAAATATATTCATTGTATAACTGGTTTAATCCCGACTCACTCATCTCCTGCCTTTCGCTCATTTGTTGCTGGCGTTGTTCAATTTCTGCCCGCCTGCGTTCCATATTTTCTGCTGTCCTTTGTTCATCCAAAACACGTTCCTGCTGTTGCCTGAGCAAATTGTCAATTTTTACAATCTGACCTTTGGGGTAACTTTCATCGGGCTTAATCTCCAGGGCCTTTTCGTATTCTGATTTGGCTTCGTTCCACGATTCAGTATTAAAAAATCCGTCGGCTGCAAGAATAATTGTGCGGTAGTTTTCATCCAGTTCCTGCTGAGCCAGAATCCTGTCCACTTCATTAATTTTTTCCTGTGGATAACTTTCCTCTGGTTTTATTTCAAGAGCTTTTTCAAAATTTATTCTTGCATTACTGTAATCCCGCGAATTGAATTGCTGATCAGCCAAAGCTATTGTATTTTGATATGCTTTGTTTATTCTTTCACGTTCCTGAAGAATACTTCCAATTTCTGCAACTCGTTGCTGAGGATATGTTTCGTCGGGTTTTACCTGCAATGCCGACTGATATGCCGTTCTGGAAGTTTCGTATTCATTCAGATTGAATAAACTGTCGCCACGCGAAACAGCCTGCGCATATTGAAGGTCCTGTTCAGCCTGAAGTGCTGCCAAACGTGCCTGCTCTGCAGCTTCGGCTTCTGCTTCAGCTTCTGCAGCTAACCGGGAGCGGGTTTCCACAATGCTGTCGATTTTGGCGATTTGTTCTGCCGGGTAAGTTTCTTCCGGCTTGGCCTGTTGCGCTTCGGTGTAAGCAACTTTGGCACTTTCAAAAGATTCACTTTGAAAATCGCGGTCGGCTCGCGAAATGGCTGCATCGTAGTTTTGCTGTGCTGTGGCAAGTTGTTGTAGTAAATTACCAATTTCATCAATCCGTTGTTGAGGATACGTTTCGTCGGGTTTTACCTGCAATGCCGATTGATATGCCGTTCTGGAAGTTTCGTATTCATACAGGTTAAACAAACTGTCACCACGGGAAACAGCCTGCGCATATTGCCGGTCCTGTTCGGCCTGAAGTGCTGCCAGACGAGCCTGTTCTGCAGCTTCGGCTTCTGCTGCAAGCCGGGCGGCTTCTGCTTCTGCTTCTGCTGCCAACCGGGCGCGGGTTTCTACAATACTGTCAATTTTGGCGATTTGTTCTGCCGGGTAGGTTTCTTCCGGCTTGGCCTGTTGCGCTTCGGTATAGGCAATTTTTGCGCTTTCAAAAGATTCACTTTGGAAATCACTGTCAGCTCGAGAAATGGCTGCATCGTAGTTTTGCTGTGCTGTGGCAAGTTGTTCCAGCAAATTACCGATTTCATCAATTTTTTGCTGTGGGTAATTTTCGTCGGGTTTGACCTGCAATGCCGATTGGTAAGCCGTTCTGGAAGTTTCGTATTCATTTAAATTAAACAGGCTGTCTCCGCGGGAAATGGCTTGTGCATATTGCCTATCCTGTTCTGCCTGGATGGCTGCCAATCGAGCTTGTTCGGCAGCTTCGGCCTCTGCTGCCAACCGGGCGCGGGTTTCCACAATACTGTCGATTTTGGAGATTTGTTCTGCCGGATACGTTTCTTCCGGCTTAGCTTGCTTTGCTTCGGCGTAAGCTGCTTTGGCGCTTTCAAAAAATTCACTTTGAAAATCCCTGTCGGCGCGGGCAATGGCTGCATCATAATTTTGCTGTGCTGTGGCAAGTTGTTCCAGCAAATTACCGATTTCATCAATTTTTTGCTGTGGGTAATTTTCGTTGGGTTTTACCTGCAATGCAGACTGGTAAGCTGTTCGCGAAATTTCATATTCATTCAGATTAAACAAACTGTCGCCACGCGAAACGGCCTGCGCATATTGTCGGTCCTGTTCAGCCTGAAGTGCTGCCAAACGTGCCTGTTCCGCGGCTTCGGCTTCTGCTGCAAGCCGGGCGGCTTCTGCTTCAGCCTCGGCTGCCAGCCGGGCGCGGGTTTCCATGATACTGTCGATTTTGGCGATTTGTTCTGCCGGATACAATTCTTCCGGCTTGGCCTGTTGCGCTTCGGTGTAAGCTGCTTTGGCGCTTTCAAAAGTTTCACTTTGAAAATCGCGGTCGGCTCGAGAAATGGCCGCATCGTAGTTTTGCTGTGCTGTGGCAAGTTGTTGTAGTAAATTACCAATTTCATCAATCCGTTGTTGAGGATACGTTTCGTCGGGTTTTACCTGCAATGCCGATTGATATGCCGTTCTGGAAGTTTCGTATTCATACAGGTTAAACAAACTGTCACCACGGGAAACAGCCTGCGCATATTGCCGGTCCTGTTCGGCCTGAAGTGCTGCCAGACGAGCCTGTTCTGCAGCTTCGGCTTCTGCTGCAAGCCGGGCGGCTTCTGCTTCTGCTTCTGCTGCCAACCGGGCGCGGGTTTCTACAATACTGTCAATTTTGGCGATTTGTTCTGCCGGGTAGGTTTCTTCCGGCTTGGCCTGTTGCGCTTCGGTATAGGCAATTTTTGCGCTTTCAAAAGATTCACTTTGGAAATCACTGTCAGCTCGAGAAATGGCTGCATCGTAGTTTTGCTGTGCTGTGGCAAGTTGTTCCAGCAAATTACCGATTTCATCAATTTTTTGCTGTGGGTAATTTTCGTCGGGTTTGACCTGCAATGCCGATTGGTAAGCCGTTCTGGAAGTTTCGTATTCATTTAAATTAAACAGGCTGTCTCCGCGGGAAATGGCTTGTGCATATTGCCTATCCTGTTCTGCCTGGATGGCTGCCAATCGAGCTTGTTCGGCAGCTTCGGCCTCTGCTGCCAACCGGGCGCGGGTTTCCACAATACTGTCGATTTTGGAGATTTGTTCTGCCGGATACGTTTCTTCCGGCTTAGCTTGCTTTGCTTCGGCGTAAGCTGCTTTGGCGCTTTCAAAAAATTCACTTTGAAAATCCCTGTCGGCGCGGGCAATGGCTGCATCATAATTTTGCTGTGCTGTGGCAAGTTGTTCCAGCAAATTACCGATTTCATCAATTTTTTGCTGTGGGTAATTTTCGTTGGGTTTTACCTGCAATGCAGACTGGTAAGCTGTTCGCGAAATTTCATATTCATTCAGATTAAACAAACTGTCGCCACGCGAAACGGCCTGCGCATATTGTCGGTCCTGTTCAGCCTGAAGTGCTGCCAAACGTGCCTGTTCCGCGGCTTCGGCTTCTGCTGCAAGCCGGGCGGCTTCTGCTTCAGCCTCGGCTGCCAGCCGGGCGCGGGTTTCCATGATACTGTCGATTTTGGCGATTTGTTCTGCCGGATACAATTCTTCCGGCTTGGCCTGTTGCGCTTCGGTGTAAGCTGCTTTGGCGCTTTCAAAAGTTTCACTTTGAAAATCGCGGTCGGCTCGAGAAATGGCCGCATCGTAGTTTTGCTGTGCTGTGGCAAGTTGTTGCAGTAAATTTCCAATTTCATCAATCCGTTGCTGTGGATAATTTTCTTCGGGTTTTACCTGCAATGCCGATTGATAAGCCGTTTTGGAAGTTTCGTATTCATTCAGGTTGAATAAACTGTCGCCTCGTGAAACAGCCTGCGCATATTGACGGTCTTGCTCGGCCTGAAGTGCAGCCAGACGAGCCTGTTCTAAGGCTTCGGCTTCTGCTGCAAGTCGGGCTGCTTCTGCTTCAGCCTCTGCTGCCAACCGGGCGCGGGTTTCCACAATACTGTCGATTTTGGCGATTTGTTCTGCCGGGTAAATTTCTTCCGGCTTGGCCTGTTGTGCTTCGGTATAAGCTGTTTTGGCGCTTTCAAAAGATTCACTTTGAAAGTCGCGGTCGGCTCGCGAAATGGCTGCATCGTAGTTTTGCTGTGCTGTGGCAAGTTGTTGCAGTAAATTACCAATTTCATTAATCCGTTGCTGTGGATATGTTTCGTCGGGTTTTACCTGCAATGCCGATTGGTAAGCTGTTCGCGAAATTTCATATTCATTCAGATTGAATAAACTGTCGCCACGTGAAACGGCCTGCGCATATTGACGGTCCTGCTCGGCCTGAAGTGCTGCCAAACGTGCCTGTTCTGCAGCTTCCGCCTCCGCTGCAAGTCGGGCTTGTTCAGCAAAAATCTCGTTAATCCGGGATATTTGATTTTGAGGATAATCTTCTTTTGGTAACAATTCGGCAGCATGTTCATAATCTGGTAATGCATCGATGTATTGTTTCCGCTGAAAAGACCGGTCAGCAGATTTTATCAGCTTGTCATACATGGTTCGGTTGGCCAGTTCATTCATTAAATCCTTAATTTCCTGAATTCTGCTGGTGGCTTTCTCATCTCCCGGCTTTTGGGAAAGTGCACTTTCATAAAAAGAGATGGCTCTTTCATAAAACTGTTTTTCGAAATTCAGTTCTGCCTGAAAAACAGCATCTTCGTAATTTTTAAGTTGTTCTGCATTTTGTTCAAGCCGGCCCAGAATTACATCAATTTCATCAATCTTTTGTTTGGGATACGATTCATTATGCTTGATTTCCAAAGCTTTTTGAAAAAAATCTTTCGATTCAACGTACAACAATTCCTTAAAAGCGTTATCGGCCTGAACAATTAAGTTACGGTATTCCTGGTCAATTTGCTGCTGACGGATGATATCATTGATTTCATCTGCCCTTTGTTGTGCATGCGCATTGTTCGGGTCAACAGATAATGCTCGATGGTAGGCATTTCGCGCCTCAGAATATTTTTTCTCAGCGTACAAAGCATCGGCCTGTTCAATCAGCGCTGCCAATCTCTCGGCTCGTGCCAGTTGCATTTCATCTGCAACCATTAACAAACCAAGTAAATCATTTATTTCAGCAATACGGTCCTTTGGGTATTGTTCTTTGGGAAAAATTTTGCTGGCTGCCTGGTATCCATCCAGCGCTTTTAAAAACTCTTCATTTCTGTATTCATTTTCAGCCTCTTTAATATGCTGGTCATACTCTTTCCGGAGTTCGGCCAGCTCCGCTTTTGTAAGTCCTGCCAAATAATCTGCTTCCTGCCCTATTTGTTGTGATTGCAAAATAGCCTGATCGATCAGGTGTTTAATCTGTGCATCGTTATAATACAGGTCAGAAATAAAGTTATCTACGTTTTCACTGTAATAAATCTTCATTACCGTATTTTCCGAGAAAGTGCGGTCAATTCCCTGAATTTCAGTAAATAATCTGATGTTTACTGGAAATGGTGGAAATAGCGGGTCAGACTGTAACACCTGCCTGGGAACTTGAGTGTTGACTACAATTTTTTGTGGGAAGTTTCCGGAACGGGAAAAAATTAATGTAAATTCATGATTATAATTCAGCTCAACCTTGTAATTGCCGTTTGAACCAATGCCATAATTGTCAAGTCTGCGGCCATCCTGAAACATTTGAATCACAGCGCCGTCAACCGAACCTTCTTCCACGCCCACCGTTCCTTCCACGGTAAGACCATTGCTTCTTTGGGCGGATGCCTGCGAGCCAACACCCATTAAAATCAAAACAATTATAAATAATCTCTGATATCGTACTTTCATAAAAGACCCTAACTAAAACGAAACGAAAATAGGAACATTTAATTATTTGAGAAACGTTATTTTAAATTGCTTGTTTTAAAGCATGAAAATTTTCTGATTCTTTCCCTTTTTTTGGCTAAAATGTATTAGTTTTCCGCTTTAACCGAACAAAAGTATTTAAATGAAGCGTGAAGCAAGCCTGTTTTTTGCACTGTTGCCCATTCTGGTATTAATTGCTCTGCTGACATCCAACGTTTTCCTGTTTGAAGATACACTGACAGGAGCAAACCAGATTGCTTTATTGCTTGCGGCAGCGCTTGCCGGCATTATTTCCATTAGGCTGGGATTGCCGTGGAATAAAATTCGCGAAAAAATTGTCAGCACAATCGGTTCTGCCATGCCTTCCATATTAATTCTGCTGCTCATTGGCTCACTTGCCGGAACATGGATGATAAGCGGCGTGGTTCCTGCCATGATTTATTACGGTTTGGATATTATAAGTCCGAAAATGTTTTTGTTTACAGCAGTTGTGACCAGCGCCATAGTTAGTGTGGCCACCGGAAGTTCGTGGTCAACCATTGCAACTATTGGAGTTGCCTTGCTGGGCATTGGAAAAGCACTGGGCATGAGTGAAGCGGTGGTAGCCGGCGCCATCATTAGCGGCGCCTATTTTGGTGATAAAGTTTCTCCGCTAAGCGACACCACCAACCTGGCGCCTGCCATGGCCGGAACCGATTTGTTCACTCACATCAGGTACATGTTTTATACCACTGTGCCTTCGCTTACCATCACCCTAATCATTTTTTTGGTTATCGGTTTCAGCGGCGACCATTCCGGTGCACTTGATAATGTCCAAGCTGTAAAAACCGCCATTGATGGTACATTTAGCACAAATCCACTATTGTTTCTCGTACCGGCCATCCTTCTCACCATAATTATTCTGAAAGTCCCTCCTTTGCCATCGTTGCTTGCAGGTTCACTTTTGGGAGGAATTTTTGCCATTATATTTCAACCCGAAATTATTCGCGAAGTGGCAGGAATAACTGACAACTACATTCAGGCATCCTACGTTGGTGTGATGCAGGCCATGTTTGGGGATGTGTCACTCACCACAGCCGATTCCAAAGTAAATGAACTTTTAAGTACGTCGGGAATGCGCGGAATGCTTGATACTGTTTGGCTCATTCTTTCGGCCATGGTTTTTGGAGGCGTAATGGAATCGGCTGGTTTGTTGCGCCGGATTACTCAGCCCATTGTTCGCTATGCAAAAAGTACCGGCAGTTTGGTTGCATCAACCGTTGGAACTTGTATTTTCTTTAATACCACGGCATCCGATCAGTATATTTCCATTGTTGTTCCTGGCCGGATGTTTCGCAAAACTTATGAAGAAAAAGGTTTGAAACCTGAAGTTCTGAGCCGCACACTTGAAGACAGCGGCACCATGACTTCAGTTCTAATTCCCTGGAACACCTGTGGGGCAACACAATCGAGGGTTTTGGGTGTGGACACATTCACGTACGCTCCTTATGCTTTTTTCAATTTAATCAGCCCAATAATGACGATACTTTTTGCCTATTTAAATATTAAAATAAGACGATATGGAAAAGATGAAAAACCCGGTGAAAAGCCAAGTGTTCCGGTTGATTAAAAAACAGAAAAATCAGAAAAATGAAAATACCGATTTACCAGATAGATGCATTTGCTGACAAAGTTTTTAGCGGCAACCCGGCAGCAGTGGTTCCTTTGCAAAAGTGGCTACCTGATAAAACCATGCAAAACATTGCCCTGGAAAACAATCTTTCGGAAACTGCTTTTTTTATTCCTGCTGAAAACGGTTTTCATATCCGGTGGTTTACGCCGGCAACTGAAGTAAATCTTTGCGGACATGCGACTCTGGCCTCTGCGTTTGTGCTTTTTCATCATCTGAATTATCAGGAAAAAGAAATTCGTTTTCAATCGAAAAGTGGCCTTTTGAAAGTAACAAAAGATGGAGAGCTGATAGTGCTTGATTTTCCAACTTCTGAAGTAAAAGGAGTTGAGTTCCAACCAAATATTGAAAAAGCTTTCGGAATAAAACCGCAAAAATGTTTTAAAGGCCGGGAAGATTTGATGTTTGTATTCCGAAATCAGGGAGAGATTCAAAACCTTAAACCTGATTTCAGCTTTCTGAAAACACTTGAAATGCGTGGAATTATTGCCACAGCACCTTCTGGTGAGTTTGATTTTGTGTCGCGTTTTTTTGCCCCACGCGAAGGAATAGACGAAGATCCGGTAACCGGTTCGGCGCACACCATGCTGATTCCCTACTGGGCAGAAAAACTTGGAAAAACCAAACTGGTTGCCAAACAAATTTCAAAACGTGGCGGAGTTCTGTATTGTAAATATGCAGAAAATCGTGTTGAAATTGGGGGCAATGCACAAACCTATATGACAGGAGAAATTTCAATTATTAACGATTTATGTTCTACAGCATAATTCGAAAAAACGATTGGAAAATCAGATTTCAAACAAATAAAAAAGGCTGTATTTTTCGCAAAACACGAGCGAAAACATGATTTTTTCCCAGCGATTAACATTGTAGCAAACCATTTTTAACAAATACTTTACAAAACCTTTTGAACAACCAATAATGATATTCGAAAGTTTTTATGGCCTATAGTTTTTGTATATTTGCGGCCTTAAATTGAATACCCGAAAATTACCGGAAAACCATGAAATGAGCCATGAAAAATAGTCAAAAATATTTTTCTATAAAGCCTGATTTTCTGGCAAATTACATCGAATTCCACTGAGGACAATTAATTGATACTATGAAAAATATTAAATTTATTAGCGCCAAAGAAGCAGTTAAGGTTATTAAATCAAACGACCGTGTTCACCTTCACAGTGTTGCAGTAACACCTCATCCGTTAATTCAGGCCATGTGTGAAAGGGGCCGGAACAAAGAATTCCGAAATGTGCGAATCCAACATATTCATACCGAAGGAGATGCACCCTATGCAAATCCAGAGTTTGAGGGAATATTTCAGTTGGAATCATTTTTCGTGGGACATAACGTAAGGAAACAAACCCAGGCCGGTTTTGCCGATTACATCCCGGTATTTTTGCAGGAAACCCAACGCCTCATCCGCGAAGGTTATCTTAAGGTAAATGTGGCCATGATTCAGATTTCTGTTCCCGACAAATTTGGTTATGCCTCTTTGGGGACTTCGGTTGATGCCACCCTTGCCGCTGTGGAAAAAGCAGATACGGTAATTGCCATTGTAAACCCCAATGTGCCGCGGGCATTTGGCGATGCCATGATTCACATCAATGAAATTGACTTGTTTATAGAAGACGACAGCGAATTGATTGCAGCCGAACCAGGACCAATTGGTGAAACCGACCGTAAAATCGGACGTTATGTGGCCGAACTGGTAGAAGATGGCGCAACGTTACAAATGGGAATTGGAGCCATTCCAAATGCTGTGCTTACGATGTTAGGCAACCACAAAGATTTGGGCGTTCACTCCGAAATGTTTGCCGACGGAATTTTACCATTGGTTGACAAGGGTGTGGTAAACGGGAAAAACAAAAAAATTGACAAAGGCAAACTGGTTGCGACCTTTTTAATGGGTTCAAAAAAATTGTATGATTTTATTGACGACAATCCGGGTGTATCCATGCAGGATGTAAAATACACCAACCGGGTAAATGTTATTGCCAAAAACCCAAAAGTAACGGCAATAAACTCAGCCCTTCAGATTGATATTACAGGGCAGGTTTGCGCCGACTCCATTGGCACTAAATTTTATTCGGGTGTAGGTGGCCAAATTGACTTTTTACGCGGTGCTTCGCTCAGTAGCGGAGGAAAACCGATTATTGCCATGCCATCGGTTACCAATAAAGGCATCAGCAAAATTGCACCTATTTTAACACCCGGAGCCGGCGTTGTTAGTACACGTGCCAATATTCACTGGCTGGTAACTGAATTTGGAGCGGTTAACCTTTATGGCAGAACTTTACAAGACCGCGCCAAACTTATTATTTCCATTGCACATCCCGATCACCAGGAAGAACTCGACAAAGCAGCTTTTGAACGCTTTGGCCCTCACTTCCACTTTGTTTGGGACGAAAACGGTAACGATTAATATATTAAACAATTATGAGTATTTCACATATAGAACACATCGGCATAGCGGTAAACAGTCTCGACGAAGCCATTCCTTTTTACGAAAAAATGCTGGGACAAAAATGCTATGCAATAGAAGAAGTAAAAGACCAAAAAGTTAAAACTGCCTTTTTTCAGGTGGGGCAAACAAAAATTGAATTGCTGGAGTCAACTGACCAGGAAGGACCAATTGGTAAATTCATAGAAAAAAAAGGCCCGGGAATCCACCACATTGCATACGCAGTTGAGAATGTTGATGAATCGCTTAAAAAACTTGAAGAGCAAGGAGTTCGTCTTATCGACCAAAAAAGCCGCAAAGGCGCCGAAGGACTTAACATTGGATTTCTGCATCCAAAATCAACCCTGGGTGTTTTAACCGAAATTTGCAGTAAATAACTTTTAAGGACCAAAAATCACAAATAACCGATTTTATAATGAGTACCCAGGATAAAGTAAAAAAGCTGATTGAATTACGGGCTGAGGCAAAACTTGGCGGAGGTTTGAACAGGATTGAAGCCCAGCACCGCAAAGGCAAATTCACTGCAAGGGAACGAATTGATCTTTTGCTCGACGAAGGGAGCTTTGAAGAATTTGACATGTTTGTTACCCACCGCTGCACCAACTTTGGTATGGAAAAGAAAAAGTTTCTTGGCGATGGTGTGGTTACCGGCCACGGAACAATTGACGGACGTGTAGTTTATGTTTTTTCGCAAGACTTTACCATTTTTGGCGGGTCACTTTCTGAAACTTTTGCACAAAAAATCTGCAAAGTAATGGACATGGCCATGAAAGCCGGAGCCCCCTTAATTGGAATAAATGATTCGGGTGGCGCCAGAATTCAGGAAGGCGTAACTTCACTGGCAGGATATGCCGAAATTTTTGAACGGAATATTCTTGCCTCAGGCGTTATTCCACAAATTTCAGCCATTTTCGGGCCGTGTGCCGGCGGTGCTGTTTATTCGCCCGCACTAACCGATTTTATTATGATGACCGAACAGAATTCCTACATGTTCGTTACCGGTCCAAAAGTGGTAAAAACTGTTACCGGCGAAGACATTTCGGTGGAAGACCTTGGCGGCGGAAAAATTCATGCTTCGAAATCCGGTGTTTCTCATTTTCTGGTTGAAGACGAAAAGGAGGGTTTAATGCTTATCCGTAAACTCCTTACTTTCCTGCCACAAAACAACCTGGAAGACCCTATTGTTACAGAAAATACTGATCCCATAGATCGTATGGATGATTTTCTGAATGAAATAATTCCGGAAAATACCAATCAACCCTACGATGTTACTGATGTAATCAGCTCCATTGTTGATTATGCCGAATTCCTTGAAATACACCGCAATTATGCCAAGAACATTGTAATTGGATTTGCCAAATTCGATGGTCATCCGGTGGGAATTGTTGCCAACCAGCCCAATTATCTGGCCGGTGTACTCGACATAGAAGCATCGAGAAAAGCTGCCCGCTTTGTGCGTTTTTGCGACAGTTTTAACATTCCAATTTTAACGCTGGTTGATGTACCCGGATTTCTGCCCGGCAGCCGGCAAGAGTATGGCGGAATTATAATTCATGGAGCTAAACTAATGTTTGCCTATGGCGAAGCAACCGTTCCAAAAATTACAGTAACTCTCCGTAAATCATACGGCGGTGCGCATGACGTAATGTCGTGCAAACAGTTGCGTGGCGATTTGAACTATGCCTGGCCAACTGCCGAAATTGCAGTTATGGGTGCTTCCGGCGCAGTTGAAGTTCTTCACGGAAAAAAACTGGCGGAAATTGAAAACCCCGAGGAAAGGGCAAAATTTATTGCCGACCACGAAGAAGAATACAAGGAAAAATTTGCCAATCCATACCAGGCTGCAGCATTGGGTTACATTGATGATATTATAGAACCACGAAATACCCGCTTCCGGATTATTCGCGGATTCCAAAGCCTGGCTACCAAAAAACTGGTAAATCCGCCTAAAAAACATTCCAATATTCCACTTTAAAGTAAAAACAAAATGAACATTCTTTTTATGCTTCTGGTCAATCCTTTTGACTTTGGTTTTACTGTTGCAATAGTTGGGTTTGCGATTGTTCTTTCAGCATTAACCTTGTTGTCAGTGGTTTTTTCCAGACTTCCGAAAATTATCAACCTGAAATTTAAAAGGAAAAAAGGGGAACAGGAAAAATCAGCTATTTCAGGCGAACAGGACCAACATATTGAAGGAAACGTTACTGCTGCCATCAGTTTGGCCCTGCATCTGTATTTTGATGAAATGCATGATGAAGAAAGCAACATAGTTACCATAAAACAGGTCAGAAAGGCTTATTCTCCGTGGAGTTCAAAAATATACAGCGTAACCCAAAACTGGCCCAGAAATTAAAATCCCAAAAAAATGAAAAAATATAAATTTACCATAAGCGGAAGCGACTACGAAGTGCACATCAAAGACATTGAAGACAACATTGCTGAAGTTGATGTAAACGGTACACGTTATGAGGTAGTAGTGCACAACGAAATAAAAACCTCTAAAACGCCACGTCTGGTTCGTAAGCCATTGGAAAAAATGCCCGGCGAAGGCCAGATTAAAAAGAAAGAATCATCTGGAAAACATGAGGTTACCGCACCGCTTCCCGGAACCATTTTAAAACTGAACATATCGGTTGGCGACATGGTTTCCGAAGGACAAAACCTTTTGGTTATGGAAGCCATGAAAATGGAAAACCAGGTACAAACAACCAAAGGAGGTGAAGTTTTGGCCATTAAAGTAAACGTGGGAGATTCCGTTCAGCAGGATGATGTTCTCATTGAAATTGGTTAACTGCAAAGCATTCAAAAAAAATGAGAAAAATATTTCAACTACTAATAATCTTTGCGGCACTGTTTTCTGCTTTTTCTACCCGGGGAAATGAAAAAAACATTTCAACTCAAATTATCAATGGAAAATGGGTGAATCACAGCGATGGATACGTTCCTGTGCCCACTTATAACCCGAAGGAGACATTGTCCGGCGAAAAACTGACAACCGTTAAACGGTATAAAACATTTAGTTTTGAGTCGAACAATACGTTTACGCTCGATTCTGCCAAGCAGCGCTACACAGGCCGGTACAGCATTTCAGGGGATCAAATTATTCTTGATTTCAATCCGGTTGTAATAACGCATCTGCGTAAAAACATGGATCCGAATACTTCATCAACCGATTACAGAACGGAACAGGAAACGGTAAAACTTCCGCAACGGGCACTTTACCTTAATGCCGACGGAAAATTAGCCGGCGATGGTTTCGAGTATAAAAATTACAGCGGTGCAATATCAGGTCTTTTCAATTTTTACGAATTTTCGGGCTTTGCCAACGTAACCTGGAAACACCTGATGATGATTCTGGTTGGGTTAGTTTTTATATATCTGGGAATCCGGTACGAATTTGAACCTCTGCTGCTCGTGCCTATTGGTTTCGGAATTCTAATCGGAAATATTCCCATGTTCCAGGTAGCAGATTTCAACCTGAAACTTGGTATTTACGAACCAGGTTCAGTTATAAATATCCTTTATCAGGGAGTTGTTCAGGGTTGGTATCCGCCGCTTATTTTTCTGGGAATTGGCGCCATGACAGATTTTTCATCGCTCATTTCAAACCCAAAACTGATGTTACTTGGTGCCGCTGCACAAATAGGTATTTTCCTCACATTTTTGGGGGCGCTTTGGTTGGGATTTGCCCCACCAGAAGCTGGTGCAATTGGAATTATTGGTGGAGCAGATGGTCCGACAGCTATTTTTATATCATCGAAACTGGCAAACGGAATGAACATGATGGCCAACGGACAGGTAGTGCAAAACCTGATTGGCCCCATCGCCATTGCAGCGTATTCATACATGGCATTGGTTCCCGTAATTCAACCGCCTGTTATTAAACTACTTACTTCTAAAAGAGAGCGCAGAATTAAAATGAAGCCTCCGCGTGCGGTTTCAAAACTCGAAAAAATATTATTCCCCATTGTGGGGTTACTGCTCACTGCATTTATTGCGCCATCGGCTTTACCACTGCTGGGAATGTTGTTTTTCGGAAACCTGTTGAAAGAATCTACCGTTACCAAGCGGTTGGCAAATACAGCAAGTAATGCGCTGATTGATGTAATTACCATCTTGTTGGGTATAACGGTAGGTGCTTCAACCCAGGCTGATATTTTTCTAACACCTTCATCCATTAAAATATTTGCGTTGGGTGCAGCATCATTTGTGATTGCAACTGCAGGAGGTGTTTTAGGCGCCAAACTCATGAACGTATTTATGAGTAAAAACAACAAAATTAACCCCATGATTGGCGCCAGCGGAGTTTCTGCTGTGCCCGACAGTGCGCGCGTTGTTCAGCACATGGGTTTAAAGGAAGACCCAACCAACCACCTGCTTATGCATGCCATGGCGCCCAATGTTTCGGGTGTAATTGGCTCGGCTGTTGCAGCGGGTATTTTGTTAAGTTTTTTGATGTAATTCCTGGGAGAAGATTTTCAAAAAAGTCATGTTTTCATACTTGTGAACATGACTTTTTTGTTCACTCAAAATCCTTCAATTGTATTTTTTGCCCGTCAAAAGCTACAAAAACATTTTCGGGTAGCATGGATTGAATTTTTTCGTGGGTTCCAAATTCATGACTGATATGTGTTAAAAAAGCTTTTTCTGGTTTGATTTTATCTATAATATCCAAGGCCTCAAGAAGATTAAAATGAGAAATGTGCTTTTTTTCACGTAGCGCATTAATTATCAGAATTCGGGAACCTTTCAGTTTTTCAATACCTTCGTCAGGAATGAAGTTGGTATCGGTAATGTAACTGAGATTTCCAACCCTGAACCCATAAACCGGCAGTTTATGATGAAAACAACGGATTGGTATGAATTCAATTCCGTCAATTTGAAATGGCTGATTGGTTAATTCGTGTAGCATCATCCTGGGAATTCCGGGATAATTATGTTCGGCAAAAACATAATCGAAAATTCGTTTAATGGACTCCTGAACCCGTTTTTCAGCATAAATATCAGTAGGATGCTTTTGAAGCCAGTTAAACGACCGGATATCATCCAGCCCAAATATGTGGTCAACATGTTCGTGTGTAATCAGAATTGCCCTAAGCGTTTTTACTTTTTCCCGTAACATCTGCTGCCTGAAATCAGGCCCGGCGTCAATCACAAAGTTTTGTCCGTTAATTTTTAGCAACAGCGATGAGCGCAGGCGTTTGTCCTTTTCATCTTCCGACTGGCAAACCGGACAATCGCAGCCAATTACAGGCACTCCCTGCGAAGTTCCGGTACCAAGCAGAATTGCTTCAATCTCATATTTATTTTGGCTTAACATGCTGCAAAATTAGCAAAAGGTTGGCTAAACCACGATTATCTTTAATTTTACCAAAAATTTTCAAATGGCAGCACTTTATCTTCTACCCAATGTTTTAAGTGAAAACGACTGGCAAAATGTACTGCCGGCGCAGGTTTTTAAGTTGGTAACAAATACCCGTTTTTATATTGTTGAAAATATTAGAACAGCCCGTAGATTTCTGAAACAAGTGAACAGGGAAATAAATATTGACCAGTTAACATTTTTTGAATTGAACAAATATACTGACCAAAATGAACTTCCCGCTTTTTTAAAACCGTTGGAGCAGGGTGAAAATGTGGCTGTTATTTCAGAAGCTGGTTGCCCGGGAATTGCTGACCCGGGAGCCGAAATAGTAAAAATTGCGCATCAGAAAGGATACAAAGTAGTACCGCTGGTTGGGCCGTCGTCTATTGTGCTTGCCCTGATGGCTTCGGGTTTAAATGGCCAGAATTTTGCGTTTTCCGGGTACCTTCCGGTAAGGGCAAACGAACGCACCAGAGCGATTTCGAACCTTGAAAAGCTGGTAAAAAGTAACGGGCAAACTCAAATTTTTATTGAAACACCATACCGCAATAATCAACTCATTACCGATTTACTGAAAACATGTTCCACCTCTACCCTTCTTTGTATTGCAGCCAATCTCACCGGCGAAAATGAATTTATTGCCACCAAAACTATCAGTCAGTGGAAAGGGAATGTGCCTGACTTGCACAAACAGCCAGCTATATTTTTATTAGGATGCTGAAAAAATTACCAGAAATTAAACCAATCCTTTTTCTTTCAGAAGCTGAAATTCATGCTCGAAATTTGGCGTAAAAACCTTTTGTCCCAGTTGATTTTCTATCTTATTTTTAGTCCAGAAACGGGCTTCAACAACTTCATCAGAATGGACGGTGTAATTTTTAAAATCTTGCGTTACAAAAAGATAAACCAATTCAGCTTCCACATCCGATTCCCATTTATAAACCTGAAGCAGTTTTGCAGAAAAATTTTTCAACCCGATTTCTTCCCAGGCCTCTTTTTGCAGAGCTTGTTCCAGGTTTTCCCCGGCAGAAATATGTCCTCCAACGGCAGTGTCCCATTTTCCGGGTTGAATGAGTTTTGACTCGGGTCGTTTTTGTAGAAGAATGGCTTTATTTCGGTTTAACACGTGCATATGCACCACCGGATGTAAAAGTTTACTGCCATTGTGCACGTGACTTCGTGGCGCCTGTCCGGTAATTTTACCCGTTTCGTCAACCAGTGGAACCCACTCTTCGTTCTTCAAAGCTTTTTGTTTCCTTTTTTGTCTGAATAACTCAACAAAAAAATAAACGCCAAACAAAATGTAAAACAATCCGCCGCTGATAAAAGCCCAGGCTTCTTTGCTCATAAAAAAGGTGGCATAAAAAACCAGAATGGTATGTGCTGCAAAAACAAAAAACAGTGTTTTCAGGCTTTTTCGAATTTGAGCTGCCTGCACTTCATTAAGCTGAACGTCTTTAAGGTAGCGTTTTCCCATCAAACCAATAATATTCACTTTTGAAAAAGCAGAAACCGCAAAAACAGCTACCAAAATAAGTTCAATGAGCCCGGGTTTTAGTTTAAAAAACAAATCATTGTCGAGCAAAATGGATACTGCACCAAGTGCAACAAGAAGAACCGTGTCGAAAAGAATAAATTTGTCGAATCGTTTTTCGCGAACAGCTACCCAAATCATTTCAACAACACCAACTCCAACGGCAACAAACAAACCGGTTTTGGTTCCCCAAATTTCGTCGGCTGCAATAAAAACGAAAAGCGGAATAAACCCGGGCAGCAGTTTTTTCAGGAGTTCAGTCCTGTGCATGAGAAAGAATTCAACCGGTTATTCTGTAATTTCCTCTTCAGGAACCTCGGCCGGATAAACTTTATAGACTTCTACTTCCATCATCAGTGGAGTGAAACCAGAAAAACCATACGAACCATACTGCCCGAAACCAAGTTGAGAATCGAATATCAGACGTGCTTTGGAGCCTTTTTTCATATATGTTAACGCTTCATGAAGCGCTTTCAGTTCATTAACGTAGGTGGCCGTTGATGGCAATTCTGTTGGCGGAAGTACAGTTAGCTGAAGGGGTTCATAATTTCCTGTTCCAATTGTACCTAAGCTGTCAAGTGTTTGAATTTCATAAAAAACCTGAACCTGATCGCCCATTTTAATTGAATCTCCGGTGCCTTCTTCCAGTTCAATATAATACAATCCGGAAGGCTTGCGATCCACCTCGGCATAATGTGCGCGAATAAATTCATCCAGCTTTTTCAATTCGTTTTGTCTCTGTTTTTCGAGGCTGTTTTCTTTACATGAGAAAAAAGCTGAAGCCACAACTGCTAAAAGAAATAATGTTATAATACGTTTCATCTGTTTCCTTGTTTAATAAATAATAAAACTACGAAGGTTTTATTTCATACATTTTTATTACAAAAATCAGGGTTTGATATGGAGGAATTCGTCCACTCCCGCTACTTCCGTATGCCAGTTCAGAAGGAATGATAAACTGTGCACGGGCACCTTTATTCAACACCTTCATTGCTGTTTCAAATCCCGGAATCATTCGGTGTTCTTCATGTTCAAGTATAAAAGTCATTTTACCATTTGTGCTGCTCAGTTCTGATGAATCGAACAAAACGCCATCAATAAAATACCCGGCATAGCCAATAGTTAAAGTGTCACCTGCCTTAGCCAAATCGCCTTCGCTTTCATCATCCATCATAACATAATAGATTTCATTTTCGAGGGTGTCAATATCGTGACCCCTTGCTGCCAAAGTATCCAGATAAGCTTCTCTAAGCATAATTTCTTCAGCAGCAGTGTAAACTTTTTCATCTTCAGTTTTTAAACACGAAGAAATAACCAGGGCTACCATAACTGCGATTAGCAGGTTCATCAATAATTTTATCTTCATTTTTCTATTTTTCTAAATTGTTGTTTCCAATAGCAGATGCTTATAGTCGCCTAAAAGTTGCGTGAACTTTTCAACAGCCGCTTCAAGTGATAGTTTTGTTTCACCACCGGCAGCATTTTTATGTCCACCGCCGGAAAAATGATCGCGCGAAAAGGCATTACATTCAAAATTCCCTTTTGATCTGAACGAGACTTTCACGTGGTCTTTCTTTTCAACAAAGAACGCACTAAATACAATATTATTTATTGAAAGCGGATAATTTACGAACCCTTCGGTGTCTCCGGGCTGAAATTCAAACTTCTCCAGTTCTTTTTGCGAAAGCCAAATAACAGCAGAACGATATTCAGGAAATACTTCCATTTTTTCGCCTAAACAGTGACCCAACAGTTTCATGCGATGGGCAGAAAAATTATGGTAAACCGCAGCATGAATTTTTTCGGTATCAATTCCCCACTCCATTAATTTAGCAACAACCTGAAATGTATTTGGCCGCGAAATGTTGTGGGCAAAAGAACCGGTGTCGGTCATAATTCCTGCGAATAAAGCCTCAGCAGCATCATGATTAATAAACTCACCCAGATTAATTAGTTGAATTACATCGAAAATCAGTTCGGCAGTTGAGCTGTATTCCGTTTCTGAAATCATCAAATCGCAAAAATCAGTTGGGTATGGATGGTGGTCGATAAGCACTTTAAGTTTTGAAAATTCGAGCACCTTTTTTTCCATTCGGGCTGTGCGTTTGGCTTCGTTAAAATCCAGGCAAAACAAAATTTGTGTTTCCTGTAAAATAGCTTTTCCGCGGTTTTTCTTTCTGTCGTAAACCACAATTTCTATGTCAGTAGAAAACCAATGCAAAAATTCCGGATAACTGTTGGGTACAATGATTTTTACCTCATGACCAAAATTTTTCAACACTTCCCCCAACCCAATCGCTGAGCCAATGGCATCACCGTCGGGGTTCTCATGGGTTACCAACGTCACTTTTTGCTTTGGAACTTTAATTAAAGCTTCCAAAGATGTAAAAATCTCATTTCCAGTGTTTTTCAAAACCTCTAAAATTTGAATGGACAAAGATAAGAAATCTGCCACGCGTGCAAAGGCATCTTTCCTCAAATTTTGTTAATATTGTAACAGGAATAAATTTTAAAAAACTTTATAAAATGGCAGGAAACCAAACGTTCACTATGATTAAGCCCACGGCAGTCAGAAAGAATTTCACGGGCGCAATTATTAAAATGATTAATGAAGCCGGATTTGAAATTAAAGCTTTAAAATTGGTCCGGTTAACACGCGACCAGGCAGCTCTATTTTATGCTGTGCACGAAGGTAAACCCTTTTACGACTCACTTATTGAGTTTATGAGTTTAGGGCCCATTGTGGCTATGATTCTTGAAAAAGAAAATGCTGTGGAAGCTTTCCGGAATTTTATTGGCGCCACCAATCCGGAAAACGCAGCCGAAGGGACCATTCGCAAATTGTACGGAACCAGCCTGCAACAAAATGCTGTGCATGGTTCAGACAGTGATGAAAATGCCATTATTGAGGCCGATTTCTTTTTCTCAAAAATGGAAAGATTTTAATTTTCAGAATATTTTTTTCTCTGTTTAATTGCGTAGTAAAGATGATATTCAGACATCCTGCTACGCAATTTTTACATTATTCCAAATTTCCAGTCCCTCAGGTATTGAAAATCTCAAATGAAAGAACTAATTTGTAGTGATTTATTAATGAACATTTGAATACGGTTGAAATGAAGCCACTTAATCAAAACAGTTTAAAAATCAGGTTGTTTTTTACAATTAGTCTGTTAATTTTATTCTCGTGCCGGGTAACATTACTGCCCGAATATAATGCTGAAATTTCAAAAAATATCGAAAAAACAGCAAAGCAGGTTGATAAATTTTTTCTAATGATGTATGAAACCACATCGGCAGAAAACAACGGAAGAAGTTATGATAAATTTGCCGGGCAATATGTTGAAATTGAGGTAGAAATAAATTCTTTACTGAACCAGAACAAAATTAAACCATTGAACGGGAACTCCACCCGAATTTGTGAAATTACACTCGAACTTTGGCAAAAATATAAGGAAGAACATAAAACAGACAACACCTTGAGTAACGGACTAATCAGGCTGAACAGGCAAACATTTGCCGATCTTTTTTTCGCCATGCAGGTGGCAGAAGAAGGAAAAAAATTGGTAACAAAACCGCCTCAATAAATCAATAATAAAAAAAGAAAATTATGAGTTTCGATATACATACCGTTTTGGCCGACATGGGTTCAGCAGTAAAAGATACTGTAGCAGAAAATTGGGATGAAACCAAATCAGTAACCCTTCAGTTTCTTCAAAACCGAAAAGAAAGAATCGGATTGCTGGCCCAGTTGCGCATTAGCGGCGAACTGAGCAAGGAAAAATTTAAAAGCAGGCTCGAAGATGAAAAACTGATACTTGAGGCTGAATTAAATGCATTGCAGGTTATTTCAAAAGCCATTGCTCAAAATGCAGCAAATGCAGCAATCAATGTACTTGAAAAAGCTGTTTTTAAGGCCATTTCATCAGCGTTTTGAAATGCCCGGAAAGGACAACATTGGAAAATCAGAGAATCAAATTTTTTCTTTCACCAGTTTTAAAATCTCAGCCTCTTTCTTTTTGGCTGAAACCAAATACGATTCTGCTTTTTTCAGAATTTCTTCCACAAATGGTTTGTCGTCGCAGCCCGAGGCGTTAATTTTTACGTTCAGGTAAGCACCTTCAACGGCAGTGCGAGCGCAAAGTGCACCAACGCCGGCATCGGAAACCGAATTGGGATTGCCCTTTTCTGCCATGGCCTGCATCACCTCCAGCGAATCATGAGCCAATTGCATTACTTTCAACGGTACTTCCATGGCTTGTTTGGTTGCTTTTTGAATGGCTTGTTTACGTTCTGCCTTTTCCTTTTCATTCGATTTTGGAAGCCCAAATGCAGCCATAATTTCATTGAATGCTTCGCTATCTTCGTCCACACATTTCAGCAGTTCATCGTGGTATTTTTTCCCTTTTTCTGCCCAAAAGGAAAACTCTTCCCAGCGGTGGTCCCAGCCACGTTTGTGTGCTGAAAGATTGGCCACCATGGTTCCAAGGGCAGCCCCAAACGCGCCCACTGCCGCCGAAACCGAACCTCCACCCGGCGCAGGCGATTCGGAAGCAGTTTCGTGTACAAACCCCTGAACGGTTTTGTCAATCAGCTTTTCGCTGGTATTTTCTTCTATCAGATATTCAATTATTTTCTTTTTCGGATCGAATGGATGCAACTCGTCGAGACCCATTGATTTAATGGCAATTTTAATGATTTCCTCGTCTGAAATTCCGGCTGACCGTTGCTGTTTGCGCAGGAAATATTTTCCGGCATCGAGCATGGCCTGCAACGGAATTAAACCAACCAGTTCGGAACCCGTTACGCGAATTCCACGTTCACGGGCTTTTTCGCTTACTTCGTCAAATACCGCATGAACCGGAGTTACCGTAATGTCAGTCAGATTCATCGAAATTTGTGCAATGCCATATTCTTCAATAAACCAGCCAATGGCACGCGTTTTTTTCAATGTTCCGGGAATTCGCACCAGTTCGCCGTTTTCATCGGTTACAATTTTTCCGGTAATCGGGTCGCCTTCACGTTTTACGCGTCCGGCTTCGCGTACATCAAAAGCGATGGCATTTGCTCTGCGCGTGGAGGTAGTATTCAAATTTACATTGTAGGCCACCAGAAAATTGCGTGCACCTATTGCTGTTGCTCCGCTTTTTGCAATCTTTTCCGACCATTCGGCCGGACCAAAATCCGGTTTCCATTTTTTTGTTGAAATTTTTTCTTTTAATTCTTCGTATTCACCTGAGCGGCAGTTTGCCAGGCTTTTGCGAACATCGGTAAAAGCTGCAAATTCGTAACAATACACCGGAATGGAAAGCTCCTTCCCCACCCGTTCGGCCAGTTTTCGTGCATATTCCAAGGTTTCTTCCATAGAAATATTGGCCACCGGTACCAGCGGACAAACATCAGTAGCGCCAAACCGCGGATGCTCGCCGTGGTGTTTATTCATGTCAATAACCTGAGCTGCTTTTTTTATTCCTCTGAACGCAGCTTCAATAACTGACTCAGGTTCACCTACAAAAGTTACTACTGTTCGGTTTGTAGCTTTTCCCGGATCTACATCAAGCAGTTTTATACCTTCAACACTTTCAATGGAATCCGTTATTTCCTTTATAATTCTTGAATCTTTTCCTTCTGAAAAATTTGGAACACATTCGAGTATCTTTTTCATTTCAGGATAATTTAAAATTTGGGAAAAACAAAACATTCTACCCTTTTCATTCAGAAATCAAAAATAAAAAACTGATTCTGGAAAGGATATGATTAAATTCAGCAGAAACTAAAACGACTGCACTTCGCCGTTAAGAATAACTGTTTCCACCAGGTTCGAGCCAAATGAGTATGGCAGATATTCAATTCCCGGCATTTCGGAAGTAATAAAAAGGTTTGCAGTTTTCCCACGGGCAATGCTCCCCAATCGGTCGCTGATTCCCATGGCATAGGCCGTATTTATGGTCGTGGCATTTATCACCTCCTCAGGCAGCATTTTATAATTGATGCACCCCAGCGACGAAATGAAATTCATGTTACCGCTGGGCGAAGAACCCGGATTAAAATCAGACGCCAACGCAACAGGTAATCCGGCTTCAATCATTTCGCGCACCGGCGAAAGCTTCATTCCCAGAAAAAATGCTGCGCCCGGCAAAATTGTTGGCATGGTGCCGGTATTTTTTAAACTTTCAATTTCATCCGGCCCCATAAATTCCAAATGATCTACTGAAAGTGCATTGTATTTTACACCGGTTTGCACTCCGCCGGTAAGACCCAACTCGTTGGCATGCAGCTTTGGTCGCAGCCCATATTTTAGTCCGGCCATTAAAATGCGTTCGGTATCCTCAACCGAAAAAAAACCTTTATCGCAAAAAACATCGATAAAATCGGCCAGTTCTTCTGCTGCCACCTGCGGAATCATTTCGTTTACTACCAAATCTACATAAGCCGAAACGTTATTTTTATATTGTTCCGGAATTGAGTGAGCGCCCAAAAAAGTTGAACGAACACAAACAGGTGCTGTTTCTTTAATCCACTTGATAATTTTTAGCATCCGTATTTCGTCCTTAGTATTTAGTCCGTAACCACTCTTTATTTCTATGGCCCCGGTTCCGGTTTTAATCATTTCAAAAATACGCTCCATGGCACTATAATAGAGTTTTTCGTCGGGAGTGTTGTGCAGGAGTTTTGCTGAATTTAGAATACCTCCACCCTTGCGTGCAATTTCTTCATAAGAAAGTCCCTGAATGCGATCAACAAACTCTTTTTCGCGTGGCGCCGGGTAAACCAAATGAGTATGCGAATCGCAATAAGACGGATAAACCAGCCGGTTTGAACAGTCGATTTCAATTAGAAAATCGTCATCTTTATAAACATCCTTTAGTTTACTCATTGGGCCAAAATCCTGAATCAGTTCATCCCTGATGATCAAAAAAGCATCTTTTACTGTATTTAACTGAGCCATTTGTTTGCCAGATTTAAACTGAACCGGAACCTCCTCGACCTGAACCAGTTCTTTTATATTTTCGAGCAGTAATTTCATTCGAATAAATTGTATTTAATGTCTCGCGATCTAATTAATTATAACATCAAGAATATGATTTTCTTTCATGGCCCATGGAACTCGCATGAGCAATTTATTTTTTTTCTTTTGTCCCGCCATGGCGAGATGCTCGTTTCATCGATTTAATTTTAATTTCTTTAAGTTACAAATTAGTTTTTAAAATCAATGCCACCATGGCTTTAATATTTCAATGTTTCACAAACTTTCTTAAAAAGAAGCTGAAGCCGGCAGTATTTATTATTTTCGGACCATTAAACTAAAAAAATATGCTGAAGAAAGTACCACACACCTATGTTATCATTTTTATTTTAATCGTTTTTTGTGCCGTATGTACCTGGTTTATTCCAGGCGGTGAATTTGAACGTGAAACCATTGTGGTGAACAACGTGGAGCGGGAAGTGATTAAGCCCGGTTCGTTTCAGTTTATTGAAAGTCAGCAGCAAACCTGGCAGGTATTTTCAGCTTTTTTCGATGGATTTGTAAACACGGCAAATATTATAGCTTTTATTTTAATGATTGGCGGTGCATTTTGGATTCTGAACGAAAGTAAATCAATAGATATTGGCATTTATTCATTTCTGAAATTTGCCAAAAAATGGGAACGTTCAAAGCTTTTACGGAAGTTAGGTGTAAACAACATTATTCTCGTTGGTATCATGTTTATATTCAGTTTGTTTGGAGCAGTTTTTGGAATGAGCGAGGAAACCATTGCCTTTACCATAATTTTTGTTCCGCTGGCCATTTCCATGGGATATGATTCCATTGTGGGCGTTTCGTTGTGTTTTGTGGCCGCAGCACTTGGTTTTGCGGGTGCGTTTCTGAATCCGTTTACCGTTGGTATTGCTCAGGGATTATCCAACATTCCGCTTTTTTCCGGCATTGAATACCGGCTGTTTATGTGGCTGGTAATAAATGTAGTTGGTTTTACATTCATTTTAAGGTACGCAGCCAAAATTCATAAAAATCCTGAAAAATCGCTGGTTTACGAAGAAGATGAATACTGGCGGCACCGAAACGAAAATTCCAATATGGAATTTAAACCGTCAGTTCCTCGCGGAGCATGGGTTTCATTTCTTTCACTATCAATATTTTTAATCCTCTTTTCGGTTTTCTACCCCATTAGCAATCTGAAAATCGGCAATAACGAAATTGTTCTGCCCGCTGTTCCGGTAGCATCAGTACTTTTTATTGTTTTCGGGGTTCTAACTTTGAGAAAATCATTTCATTACTTTGTTCTAAGTTTGCTCACTTTTACCATAGTTTTTCTCATTATTGGTGTAATGGGCTACGGCTGGTACGTGATGGAAATTGCCACCTTGTTTCTTGCTCTGGGTATTTTTGCCGGAATTGCTTCGGGAAAAACCGCTAACGAAATTACCAAATCGTTTATTGAAGGGGCTAAAGATATTTTGGGAGCAGCACTGGTAGTAGGTTTGGCAGGAGGAATTGTGGTTATTCTGGAAGACGGTAAAATTATCGACACCATCCTTTTTTATGTTTCGCAAACCATGGAAGATTTGGGTAAAGTTGGTTCGGTAAGTGTAATGTATGTCATTCAGACTTTTCTGAATATTTTCATTCCGTCAGGTTCAGGTAAAGCAGCGCTTACCATGCCCATGATGTCACAGTTTTCCGATTTAATTGGCATTTCGCGGCAGGCCACCGTTGTGGCATTTCAACTGGGCGATGGATTTACCAACATGATTACTCCCACTTCGGGCGTTTTAATTGGTGTGCTGGGAATAGCCCGCATTCCATACGAAAAGTGGGTAAAATGGGTAGCACCATTTATTCTGATTTTGGGTATTCTGGGATTTCTGCTTTTGCTGCCAACGGTATTAATGGATTTGAACGGATTTTAAAAAAAAGCCTGACTTCCAAAAAAGCCAGGCCTTAAGTTTTTTATGTCGTCCGGATTATTCGTCTATAGAAATAGCATCTACCGGGCAAACTTCAGCACATGAACCACAGTCGGTGCAAAGATCGGGGTCAATTACATAAATATCACCTTCGGAAATTGCATCCACCGGACATTCGTCTATACAAGTACCACATGCAATACATTCATCAGAAATTTTATATGCCATAGCAATGAACTTTAAAGTTTAACAGTAAGCCACAAAAGTACAAAGTTTGATAAAATAACAAAGAACCTGTATCATATATTTGCAGCCGGCTTAACAGTATCACTATATCTTGTTAATTATAAACCAATTAGGCAAAAAAAAACTTCATTAAGTTGAATTAACCTTCTTTTTGTTACTTTTGGGTTCAAAACGAAATTTCATGGACACATCTAACGTAATGTTTGCCTTGATGTTAACTGCATTTGCAGGTTTATCAACAGGTATTGGAAGCGCCATCGCATTTATGGCAAAAAGAACAAATACCAAACTACTAACTGTTTCACTAGGTTTTTCGGCAGGTGTAATGATTTACATTTCTTTTGTGGAAATTTTTGCAGAGGCCAAAGAAACATTTATCCATGGATTTGGTGAATTCAACGGTACATTTTACACTATTGCAGCTTTTTTTGGGGGAATACTTCTGATTGGGTTAATCGATAAATTCATTCCTTCATTTGAAAACCCCCACGAAATGCATGCAATTGAAGAATTGACAGACGTAAAAAGAAAAAAATCAAAAAATAGTCTGTACCGAACAGGAATTTTCACTGCTTTGGTAGTTGCCATTCATAACTTTCCGGAAGGCATTGCCACTTTTATGACGGCCATGAATGATCCCACAATTGGTATTGCCATTGCAATAGCGGTCGCTATTCACAACATTCCTGAGGGGATTGCCGTTTCTGTTCCAATATATTACGCAACCGGAAGCCGCAAAAAAGCATTTTTGTACTCCTTCCTTTCGGGGCTTGCCGAGCCGGTTGGAGCCATACTTGCCTACCTTTTACTTATGCCATTTCTTACGTCAGGAAATTCCGACGCAATTTACGCCTCAACCATGGCCGCTGTGGCCGGCATTATGGTTTTTATTTCGCTCGACGAATTGCTGCCATCAGCCGAAGAATACGGAGAACATCACTGGGGAATTTACGGACTTGTTGGAGGAATGGCAATAATGGCGGTAAGTTTATTACTACTTAGTTAATCTTAAATAATACCTGCAAATATCAGTCAGGCCACATTTTTCACATTTTGGTTTTCGTGCCACGCAAGTGTATCGTCCGTGTAAAATCAGCCAGTGGTGGGCTTTTGGAACCAATTCTACCGGAATGTATTTCATCAATTGCAACTCGGTTGCCAGAGGTGTTTTGGCATTTGTTGTCAGCCCAATTCGGGCAGCTACTCTGAAAACATGAGTATCAACCGCCAGAGCGGGTTTATTAAAAACTACAGAAGCAATTACATTTGCTGTTTTCCTGCCAACTCCCGGCAATTTTTGCAATTCAACAACATCGTCAGGAACCTGTCCGTCAAATAGTTCCATTAACTTACGCGCCATGCCAACCAAATGTTTTGCCTTATTATTGGGGTACGAACAGCTTTTTATATATTCAAAAACTTCTGCCAGCTCGGCTTCCGCCATTTTTTCGGGAGTCGGATATCTTTTCAATAAATCGGGAGTAATTTGGTTTACCCTCTTATCAGTACACTGGGCAGAAAGAATTACTGCAACAATCAGATGAAACGGATTTTTGTACACCAACTCGGTTTCGGCCACAGGCATTGTTTCCTTAAAATATTGGATTACTTTTTCAAAAAGTTCTTTTTTACGCATGAATTTGTGTTTTTGTCAAAATAAATGAATTTTTTGGAAAATAGGTGTAACAATTCTGCATCTGTCTTGTCATATATAAGAAGTTTATTTTAAGAACTGTTTCTCCCCATCAAAAGAAATAGTTTTAAGTTAGTAATTAAACAGACCTGGAAAAGCCGGTATTGACCGGCTTTTTTTCTTTGTATTTACTATTTTTGCCAAAATTTAGTTCATGAGACCATTTATTCAGGCTGAAAATCTTTCGAAACGCTGGGGCGAGCTAATGCTTTTCGAGAACATTTCGTTTACTGTTTCCGAAGGACAAAAAGTAGCTCTGATTGCCCGAAATGGAGCAGGGAAGTCAACACTACTCGACCTTTTAGCCGGTAAAGATTCACCTGAAGAGGGTTCGGTTACCGTGACCAACAACATAAATATCGGGTATTTCGAACAGATTCCCCGCCTAAATCCCGACCATACGGTTTTGGAGGAAGTTTTTCAATCGGATAGCGAAAAACTCAGAACAGTAAAAGAATTTGAACTGGCAGTGGCAAAAAACAATCAGCAAAAAATTGCTGAAATTTCTGAAAAAATGGACGAACTGGGCGCCTGGGATGCAGAAGTAGAAATAAAACAGGTTTTAACCCAGCTAAAAATTTTCAATCTGGAACAACCGGTTGGTCAGCTCTCCGGCGGACAGCAAAAAAGGCTGGCACTGGCAAAAGTTTTGGTTCAAAAACCAGATTTGCTAATTCTGGATGAACCCACCAACCACCTCGATTTGGAAATGATTGAATGGCTTGAAGCCTACCTGGGAAAAACAAAATCAACTTTGTTAATGGTTACCCACGACCGCTATTTTCTCGACCGGGTTTGTACCGAAATTATTGAAATGGAAGACAACCAAATCTATCGTTACCAGGGAAACTATTCATATTTTTTACAGAAAAGAAGTGAACGAATTGAAATGCAACAGGCATCGGTTACCAAAGCAAAAAACCTGTTGCGCACCGAACAGGAATGGATGCGCCGGATGCCCAAAGCCCGCAGCCACAAAGCAAAATACAGAGTGGATTCGTTTCAGGAAATAAAAGAAAAAGCCAGCCAGAATTTCACAGAAGAAAGTGTGGATTTGAGCGTAAAATCTGCCCGGCTGGGAAAAAAAATTGTTGAAATAGAACACCTTTCCAAAGGTTTTCCGGGGGTGAAACTAATTGAAGATTTTTCTTATAAATTCTCAAGATTTGAAAAGGTTGGAATTGTTGGAAAAAACGGAACCGGAAAAACCACTTTCTTAAATCTGATTACCGGAATCATGCAACCTGATATAGGGAAAATTGAAATTGGCCAAACTATAAAATTTGGGTATTACAAACAGGATGGAATTAATTTTAATCCGCGGGAACGCGTAATTGATGCGGTAAACAAAATTGCAGAATTTATCATTTTTGAAGACGATTCGCGGATGACTAGCTCTCAGTTGCTCACCCGGTTTTTGTTTCCTCCCGAAACGCAATACAATTATATTGAAAAGCTAAGTGGCGGAGAACAACGCAGACTCTATTTATGCACGGTTTTGATGCAGAACCCGAATTTTCTCATTCTGGATGAACCAACCAACGATTTGGATATTCTCACCCTGAATGTTTTGGAAGATTACCTGAAAGCTTTTGAAGGATGCGTGGTTGTGGTTTCGCACGATCGTTTTTTTATGGATAAAATTGTGGACCATCTTTTTGTTTTTGAAGGCGACGGTTTGATCTCCGACTTTCCGGGAAATTATACGATTTATCGAAACGAGCTGGAAGAAAAAAACCGGCAGGAACAAAAAACTCAGGATAAAAATTCAGATAAAAAAGTAAAACCAGAATTCAAAGTTAAGCCTGATGAAGTCCATGCAAAAAAGAAACTTTCTTTTAAAGAAAAACGGGAGATGGAGCAATTGGAAACTGAAATGGAAAAACTTGAAGCCGAAAAAGAACAACTGGAAACGGATTTACACTCGGGCGATTTAGGCCACGAACAACTTCATGTCAAGTCGAATATGTTGATGCAAATCAAATCTTTATTAGATGAAAAAGAGCTGCGCTGGCTGGAATTGAGTGAGCTTGAATAAAAAAAATCCCTTCCCGCAAAAATGACAGGAAGGGACAAGTTGTTTTTTCAAAAAGAGTAGTTTAAATATTTTCAAAATCAATATCACTAAAATCTTTGCCTGTTAATTCAGATTCAACTTCAACAGTTACTTCTTCGGTCTTTTCCTTAAAAACTTCTTCTGAAGTTTCGGATTTCAATTCGGGTTGATTTTTGTGAATATATTTGATAATTTCTTCAAGTGATTCGGAAAACTTTTCAAAATCTTCAGGATATAAAAACAATTTATGCTTTTCGTACCTGAAATTTCCGTTATCGAGAAATTTTCTTTTGCTTTCTGTTATTGTTAAATAATATTCGTCGTTTCGGGTGCTTTTTACATCAAAAAAGTAGGTCCTTTTTCCGGCACGAATTGTTTTTGAAAATATTCCTGGCTTGGAATTGTCCTCTGGTTTTTTCTTTTCTTCCTTGTTGTCAACGCTTTCCATCCTGCTTAATTTTTCGATTTTTGGTTAGAAGTTCAAAAATAAAAAAATAATTATAAAAAGTACCCGGTTTTCAATGAAACTGAATATTTCAGGATTTTAACTATTTATAAATTTCTCCCGTAGCCGCCAGCAGCGTATTGTAAAGCAACGAAACGCGGGTCATTGGGCCAACTCCACCAGGTACCGGGGTTATATATGAACATTTTGGTGCAACTTCATCAAACAGCACATCCCCTTTCAGTTTCCAACCCGATTTGGTTTGATCAGACTTCACCCGAGTAGTACCTACGTCGATTACAACCGCGCCTTCTTTAACCATATTTCCTTTTACAAATTCGGGAACTCCAATGGCAGCAACCAGAATATCAGCACTCCGGCACAATTCCTCCAGATTTTTGGTTCGGCTGTGAGCAACGGTAACGGTAGCGTTTATGGCTTTTTGCGACATTAAAATACTCAGCGGACGGCCAACAATATTGCTGCGGCCAACAATCACACAGTTTTTTCCGCTGGTTTCAATGTTGTATCGTTTTAATAATTCAACTATTCCGAATGGGGTAGCCGAAACAAAAGATGGAAGACCAATAACCATCCGTCCAACATTTTCCGGATGAAAACCATCAACATCCTTTTTCGGATCGATTGCTTCAATTACTTTTTGCTCCGAAATGTGAGCAGGCAAAGGTAACTGAACAATAAAACCATCGATATCAGGATCTTCATTCAATTCATTAACCTTGGCAAGTAACTCATCTTCGGTAACATCATCTTCATAACGAATAAGCGATGACTTGTAACCAACGGCTTCACAATCTTTAATTTTGTAAGCCACGTAAGTTTCGCTTCCTCCATCGTGACCCACCAAAACTGCTGCCAGGTGAGGAGTTTTTGCCCCGCTTTCTTTTAAAACTTTAACCTTTGCAGCAATTTCTTCCTTCATTTCTGCTGCCACTTTTTTACCATCGATTAGAATCATCCGTTGTTTTTTATTTTAATCAGTAAATTCTTTGAACTTTAAACTTTGAACTCGGAACCTGAAACCTGAAACTGTCAAAACCTTCCTCCGGGTTGTTTCATTCCGCCCATCATGCGCTGAATATTTTTGCCTTGCGAAACCATTTTCATCATTTTACGTGTTTCAGAAAATTGTTTCAACAGCCGGTTAACTTCCTGAATATTAGTTCCTGAACCGTCAGCAATTCTTTTTCGGCGGCTTCCGTTAATCAGTGCCGGATCTTCGCGTTCAGCCGGAGTCATGGAATAAATAATGGCTTCAATGTGTTTAAATGCATCGTCGTCGAGGTCCATGTTTTTCATGGCTTTTCCCATACCCGGAATCATAGAAACCACATCTTTCAGATCACCCATTTTTTTAATCTGGTTAATCTGTTTCAGGAAATCGTTAAAATTGAAGGTGTTTTTTGCCAGTTTTTTCTGTAGCCTGCGGGCCTCTTCTTCGTCGTATTGTTCCTGGGCTTTTTCAACCAGCGAAACAATGTCGCCCATGCCCAGAATACGGTCGGCCATTCGGGCGGGATGAAAAACATCGATGGCGTCGAGCTTTTCTCCAGTTCCAACAAATTTGATGGGTTTTGTAACAACCGAACGAATGGAAAGGGCTGCACCACCACGGGTATCTCCGTCGAGTTTGGTAAGCACCACCCCATTAAAGTCCAGCCTGTCGTTAAATTCCTTGGCTGTGTTCACTGCATCCTGACCGGTCATGGAATCGACCACGAACAAAATTTCGTTGGGATTTACCGCTTTTTTAATGGCTGAAATTTCATTCATCATCTGCTCGTCAATAGCCAGACGACCGGCGGTATCAATAATCACCACGTCGTTGCCCGCTCTTTTGGCTTCTTTTATGGCCGACTGGGCAATTTGCACCGGGTTCATGTTTCCTTCTTCGGTATAAACCGGAACGCCAATTTGTTCGGCAAGCACCTTCAACTGTTCAATTGCAGCCGGACGATAAACGTCGCCCGCAACCAGCAACGGATGCCGGCCCTTTTTGCGTTTGAGCATGTTGGCCAGTTTGCCCGAGAAAGTTGTTTTACCCGAACCCTGTAAACCAGCCATTAAAATTACTGAAGGTGAACCGCTTAAATCGATGTCAACCGATTCGCCGCCCATCAGTTCGGCCAGCTCATCTTTTACAATTTTCACCATCAACTGGCCCGGCTTAACGGCAGTAAGCACGTTTTGCCCCAGGGCTTTTTCCTTTACATCATCAGTAAAAGTTTTGGCTATTTTAAAATTGACGTCGGCATCGAGCAGTGCACGGCGAATTTCTTTCAGGGTTTCCGCCACGTTAATTTCTGAAATTTTCCCTTGTCCTTTCAACAACTGAAAAGACCGCTCGAGCTTGTCAGATAAATTTTCAAACATGTTGTTTAATTTTCTTTTGAAAATGAGCCGCAAAAATACAAGGAAATTGTGAGAAGGCAAAACAGTTTGAAAACCAGATCAACCATTTAAACAATGAAATTATTGATATGTCCAATCGATTAATTCAGGATTGAAAAAATACCAGTTTTTGCATAAAACAATCTGTTCCCTTTTAACTCCAATGCTTTGTCAATTTGAATCAATATTAATTTCAGCAGATTCAATTCCATCTGATTTTACACGCAAAACAATTTCACCCGCATTTTTCTGCGATCTTATTATGACCAGTCCCCTGCCCTGCCAGGCTTTTCTTTGAGGCTGCTGAAAACTTTCGGTACTCATGGGATTTGCACTGGCCACTGCAATAATTTCGCCGGGCCCCTCCATTTCAAACTGAAGCAAATTTTCAGCTTTCGGATTTCTGATGCCGTTCTCATCAACCAATTCAAAAGTGATGTAACTCAAATCCTGTCCGGTGGCTAAAAGTTTGGTCCGGTCGGCAGAAAGTAAAATTTTAACAGGATTTTCTGCCGATTTTAAAATATGTTCAGCTTTTACGGTTTCGCCATCTGTTGCAACAGCTTTCAACTCGCCAGTTTGGTAAGTCACACTCCAAACTGCAATAAACTCATTATCAGTATTCGTTTCTTTTATTCCCAAAGATTCACCATTCAGGAAAAGTTCCACTTTCTCGTGGCCGGAATAAACATTCACTTCAAGGTTTTGATTTTCATACCCTTCCCAGTTCCAATCGGCCACATGGTCGTGCCAGTGCCATTTGCTCCAGCTTGCCCGGTTTTCTTTTTCAGGAAATGAAGAAACCGGCGGTTTTACAAATATGGAAAGCTGATCGCCCACTTCCCAAAGCACATCGCGGTAAAACGACTGCGGGCGTTTAAACCCGCAAATGTCAATGTCGCCGCAATATGCATGGTTCCACGGATAAAAATTCTCATCGTGCGGATAACCGCGCCAGCCAATACTGGCTTCTCCCAAATAATCGAAGCCGGTCCACACAAAATCGCCCAAAACATAGGAATGATTTACGACATCCATCCAGGCACCAAAAGCCTCAAGCGGATAAGATTCTGCACAATACATAATCCGGTCCGGCACCCGTTCGTGGTCCATTTCAAAAATACTCTGTTTCCCGTGGTCGCCGCCAAAGGAATAATTGTAACCCGAAATATCGAGTGTGGCAAAATAAGGGTCTTTGTCCGGATTTAGTCCGTTCACAGCCGCAGTTACCGGTCGTGTTGGGTCAAGTTTTCGAACATACTCAGCAAGCATTTTTGAGGTTTCAGCACCTTCCGGCTCTCCCCGCTCAGGAATCTCATTTCCGGTACTCCACATAATAATTGACGGGTGATTGCGGTCGCGAAGAACCATTGCTTCAATATCTGTTTGCCACCATTCGTCGAAGTAATTGCTGTAATCCTGCGGATTTTTTGGCCGCTGCCACATGTCAAAAGATTCGTCGATAACCAACATTCCCAACCGGTCGCAGGCATCGAGAAAAGCCACCGAGGGCGGATTGTGCGCACACCGGATGGCATTAAAACCACTGGCTTTAAGCAGCTCCACACGACGTTCTTCGGCCCGGTCGAATGCGGCTGATCCCAAAGGCCCGTTATCATGATGAACGCAGGCGCCTCTCATCAAAACCGGTTTGCCGTTCAGTAAAAATCCATTTTCAACGCTAAATTCAATGGTTCGAATTCCAAAATGTTCTGCTTTTTTATCAATGATTTTGCCTTTTTTGTTTTTTAATTCGATTACCGTTTGGTATAAATCCGGCGCTTCGGGCGACCACAAATTTGGGGAATTTACCTGAACCGTTTGAACGTCTGAAATTTCATTACCTGCTCCTATTTCAATATCGCTGCTAAATTCAGCTACTTTTTTTCCATCTGAATCGAAAACAGTTCCGCTTATTTCAACTGGTTGAATGACTTCGCTTTTATTCACAATTTCTGTGGTGATATTTACAGTAGCATTTTCTGCGGATATTTCCGGCGTAGTTATTCCCACACCCCAGATTTTAATATGAACAGGCTCAGTAACATTTAGCCAAACGTGGCGATAAATGCCCGAACCGGAATACCAGCGGCTGTTGCGACCTTCATTTTTTACCTGAACCGCCAGCACATTTTCTTCACCAAATTTTATCAATTCAGTTAAATCAAACTCAAAAGCTGTATAACCGTAAGGGTGGTTTCCAAGATGAACCCCGTTCAGCCAGATATCGCTGTTCATGTAAACACCTTCAAACATAATACTAACCTTTTTCCCTTCCAGTTTGGCAGGTACATTAAAGGTTTTACGGTACCAACTGGTTCCGCCAAGATAATATCCTGTGCTAATTCCACCAATAGCTGTTGGAATCAACGGTGAATCTGTTCCGGGAATGTCTTCGATACTCCAGTCATGAGGTAAATCCAGCGTGCGCCAGGCAGAATCATCATATTCAGCTAATTGCGCATTTTCTGCATCTCCCCGGTGAAATCTCCAGTCAAAATCGAATAGGACTTCCTGCCGCGGTTGATTGATAAAAATACTGTCTTTTCCCGGTTTGTCGCAGCTTGAAAAGAAAACAGGAAAAGTTGCCAGAAGAACCATAATTATAGGTTTAGATTTCATATACATTGAAGTTTTATATTCAAGAGTAAAAATAACATTCAAAGTGGATTGAAAAAAGAATTCAAAAAAAATCATTTAAACTGTTTCTGAAAATTCTAATTTTGAAACAACATATTTTTTTGGAAAAAAGATGATGAATTATGTGTGGCCGGTTTGTTCAAATTATTGACATCGAGTTGTTTGTAAAAAGGTTTGGAGTAAAAAATCCAACTGAAATTCGTGTTCAGGATAATTTTAATGTAGCGCCGGGCGATTTGGCGTATGTAATTACCAACGATAAACCTGACGAGTTGCAGGCATTTCAGTTTGGACTGACACCGCACTGGGCAAAAAATCCGATGTACCTGATTAATGCCCGTTCCGAAGGTGATTTGAACAAGGAAAACGATGTGAATTATTCGGGTGAACTGGGCATTTCTAAAAAGCCGGCTTTCCGAACGGCCATAAAATCAAAGAGGTGTCTGGTAATTGCCAACGGCTATTTCGAAGGGCCTGAAAAAGAGCGGTTGAGCAAACCGTTTCACATTCACAAAAAGTACCAGGAAGTGTTCACTTTCGCAGGAATCTGGGATACCTGGGCAAACAACACCACCGGCGAAGTAGTGCATTCGTTTTCCATTATCACAACCGTCGCCAGCAACATTACAAAAGAAATCGGACATCACCGCTCACCTGTCATTCTGGATAAAAAAGACGAACACAAATGGCTCGACGATTCTCTTCCGCTGGAAGAAGTGCTCGGACTGCTAAAACCTTATCCGGGCGATGATTTTAAAGCCGATCCGGTTTCCATCCGCGTAAAAGACCCCAAAAAAAAAGGCCGCGACCTGCTGATTCCGGTTGATCACGGAAGCACCACCCAATACGATTCCACCGTTAAAAAAGACCTGAAACTGGAGGGAATGGGCCGCAACCGCCGAAAAGAGGACCCGTTGGGGAGGCAGGGAAAATTATTTTAAAAATTCAGAATTTGCTTTTGGGCATATCGTTCAATATAAATTCGATACCTCATCCCAACCCGTTTTCAATCTCTTTAAATGCCTGGTTGAAAGGAATCGGTTCACCTTTATGCTTTTTGGCATTGCGGTATTCTTTGATGTCGTCCAACTCTTCGGAATCAGCAATGAGTTTTTCATAAACACTGACCGGAATTTGAACAGCAATTTTGCGCCCCTTTTTATCTACTATGAAATTTTCTTGTGACATTGTTTTCTATTTACCTGTAATATTGTTGAATCACAAATTTATGAAAATTTATGAAACCGAACTCATCATTTTCACGCTTTGGGACTGGGCCTGTATGGCAGTTTCGCCATCTTTTCCACTTCCAGCGAAGGGAACCCGAATTCCTCCACCACTTTGCCCAGTACCAGGTAAATGCCGTCGCCGCGGAACGGGTAATTTTTCAGCGACTGCGGAAAATGTACCGTATCGAAAAACTCGCCGGTGGAATCGAGGAACGTGCCAAAATGCATAATCTCCTTTTTTACCGTGTGCACGCATTTTATAGTAACCAGCCGCCCGAGCATCCGCACCTTTTTTCCCAAATGGTGCATTAAATCTTTAGCCTGAATTTCGCCCCGGAAACCGGTTTGCAGCATGTCGAAAATGTTCATGCTCACCGGAAAACCCAGCAGTTCGATTTCGTCGTACGCATCTTCCAGTTTTTCGTGCTGAAGTTGGGGCAAGCTGAAATTTCTGGCCGGCGCCTGAAACAGGGCAAACGATGTGGCTGTTTTTGCCGGTTTTTTCAGCAGTAAGTGGGCCTCCCACAGCAGGTTCGATTTTTCCTTTCCGGTAAACCGGAACGCCCCCAGCCGGATGAGCAGTACCAATTGCTCTTTGGAAACCGGCACCCGTTCTGTAAAATCGGCAAGCGAACGGTACGGACCGTGGCAGTTTCGTTCGCTTACAATCAGGTTGATGGTGGTTTGCTCCAGGTTTTGCACGTGCACAAATCCCAGGTAAATGGTTGTGCCGGTAATGCACGTGGCATTGTTGCTGTTGTTCACACACGGCAGCTCAATGGTGGCGCCTTTCCGCCGGGCTTCGTTCACATAAACCCACGCAGAATAAAACCCGCCGAAATTGTTAATAACCGCCACCTGAAACTCCAGCGGATAGTGCGCTTTCAGGTAAAGGCTCTGGAAACTTTCCACCGCGTACGACGCCGAGTGCGCTTTGGAAAAAGAGTAGCCGGCAAACGACTCAATCTGCCGCCAAACCTCCCGCGAAATATTTTCGGGATACCCCCGCTTTTTGCAGTTGACAAAATATTTCTCCTCGATGCGGCTGAACTCCTTTAGCGAGCGATATTTGCCCGACATGGCCCGGCGCAGCACATCAGCTTCGGCCAAATCGAGCCCGGCAAAATGGTGCGCCACCTTAATCACGTCCTCCTGGTAAACCATCACGCCATAAGTTTCGGCCAGTTGTTCCTTCATCACCGGGTGGATGTATTCAAATTTATCGGGATTGTGAAACCGCCGGATGTACTCTTTCATCATACCCGATTTGGCCACACCCGGCCGGATGATGGAGCTGGCCGCCACCAGCGTAATGTAGTCGCTGCATTTCAATTTCTTCAGCAATCCGCGCATGGCCGGACTTTCAATGTAAAAACAGCCGTTGGTTTCACCGGTTTTGAGCTGCTGTTTTACTTTTTCATCTTCGAAAAATTTATCTACCCGGTGAATATCAACCTCCTCGCCGCGATTTTCGCTGATAATTTCCACGGCTTCCTTGATGTGCCCGATGCCGCGCTGGCTCAGAATGTCCAGTTTTTCGAACCCCATTTCTTCGGCAATGTACATATCCCAGTGGGTGGTGGGAAACCCTTTGGGCGGCAGGTCAAGCGCAGTGTAACAGGTAATGGGTTTTTCCGAAATTAGAATTCCCCCGGCATGAATGGTACGCAGGTTGGGAAATTCCTTCATCTGACTACTCAGCGTGGTAATGAGCGCTGTAATATTGTTTTTATTGTAGTCGTTTTCGGGGTCGTTCACCAGCAGGTCAATTTCCTCTTTGGGCAGCCCGAACACTTTCCCCAGCTCGCGCATAATTGACCGGTTTTTAAACGTGGAGGTGGCTCCCAGCAGGGCAGTGTGTTCCCTTCCGTACCGTTTAAAAATGTAATCCTGCACCTCATCGCGGTCGCGCCACGAGTAGTCGATGTCGAAATCGGGCGGACTGCTTCGTTTGGGATTCAGAAACCGTTCGAAATAGAGGTTGAGTTTGATGGGGTCCACATCGGTAATCCGGAGGCAGTAGGCCACCACGCTGTTGGCGCCGCTTCCCCGCCCCACGTGGTAAAACCCGCGCGACATGCTGTAACGGATGATGTCCCATGCGATGAGAAAATAGGCCGAGAACCCGAGCTTGTCGATGATTTGCAGTTCGTGTTGCACCCGCTCCCGTGCCAGCGGATTGTTTTTTCCGTAGCGGTAAACCATGCCGTCCATGGCCAGTTTTTCCAGCAACAGCTTATCGTCGTAAGCCGACTGACTGAACGTTTTTTTGTTTTTTATGACAGAAAACTCAAAACCGATGGTGCATTCATTTAATAATTTTTCGGTGTTTTTCAGAATGGCCGGATACTGTTCAAAAGCACTTTTCAGCAAGGCGGACGGAACCATTATTTCATCCTGACCGGCAAACTGACTAGGCTGCAGCTTGCTGATAAGCGTGTTGTGCCCGATGGCCCGCAGACTTTTGTGAAGAAACCAGCCCGTCTGGTTGCGAAACGTCACCGGCTGCCAAACCAGCAATTTATCTTGAAAATTGCGGTATTCGGAAGTGATGAGCCGGTTCACCTGCCCGGGTTTTATACCGGTAAATTCGTAATCTTTCAACTCACGCGGCTTTTTCAGCCCAAACGGGTAAATCACCGCCACATGACTAAACGGCCAGCCTTCGATGGAAAATTCCTTTTTGTTCAGGTTGTGCCAGGAGATGTAATCGTTCAACTCTTTAAATCCGGTGTTGTTTTTTGCCAAAGCGATACACAGCAATTCATCACCGTTCCGAATTTCCATACCGGCAACGGGTTTTATGCCCGCTTCGGCAGCTTTTTTTACAAATTCCGGAATGCCCATGGTAGTGTTGATATCGGTAAGTGCCATGACTTCCACGCCGTTTTGCCGGGCAAGTGCCAGCAGCTCTTCAATTTTGAGCGTTCCGTAGCGCAGGCTGAAATATGAATGGACATTCAGATACATAGTTACTTTTTTTTATACAAAACTCCCGAAGCCCGTTGAATAAGTTCAACCCCGTAGCGGCGCCTGATTTTATCCATCGACAGGTACAGTTTCACTTGCTTTTCGTTGTTTTCGAACAGGTTCAGTTGCTGGGCGCCGTGCACCAATCCGCCCAGTTTTACGCCAATGAGCCGCACCAGCATGCGTCGCTGGTAAAGCCGCCGGAAAAGCGACCGGGCCGTTTCAATCAGCGTATGGTCGAAAGCGGTGTAGGCCATTTTCTGTTGCAGGGTGTGCGTGTCGTAGTTGGCGTACCGTATTTTTACGGTGACCACCGAGGCCAGCTTCTCTTTTTTGCGCAGTTTAAAACAGAGTTTTTCGGTCATGGTGGTGAGCAGGCGCTCCAGCATCTGCACGTCGATGGTATCGGTTTCAAAGGTGCGTTCCGAGCTCATGGATTTTTCTTCGGAATAAGGAACCACCGGACTGAAATCGATGCCGTTGGCCCGTCGCCAGATTTCAATGCCGTTTTTTCCCAGCACGCTTTCCAGCATTTCCACCGGAATAGCGCTCAACGTTGCAATGTTGCCCACGCCCATCGACCGCAAAAGCTGGTAGGTTTTCGGGCCAATCATCGGAATTTTTTTAATGGAAAGCGGGTTCAGAAACGATTGCACATTTGCCCGGTCCACCTCTTTTTCGCCATTGGGTTTGGCTTCGCCGGTGGCAATTTTCGAAACGGTTTTGTTTACTGACAATCCGTAGGAGATGGGCAACCCGGTTTCGCGGATAATGGCCTGCCGCAATTCATGTGTCCATTTCAGCGCCCCCCAGAACCGGTCTATTCCGGTAATGTCGAGGTAATGTTCGTCAACCGAAGCTTTTTCGTAAAGTGGCGCCTTTTCAGCAATAATATCGGTTACCAGCCGCGAGTATTTGCTGTACAAATCCATGTCGCCCCTGATGACGGTGGCATCGCGGCAAAGGTTCAGCGCCATTTTCATGGGCATGGCCGAATACACGCCAAACTGCCGGGCCTCGTAGCTGCAACTGGCCACCACCCCGCGGTCGGAAAGCCCGCCAATAATAACAGGCTTGCCTTCCAGGGTTGAATCGATTAACCGCTCAACCGACACAAAAAAGGTATCCAAATCCATGTGTACAATCGTTCTGTCCTGAAACTGCATTTTGTTTTCCTCCCGTCCAATCCGTTATCTTTCTGGTTTCTGCCACAAAATTTGACTATATTTCAATCTAAATTAGCAATTATAAATTAGTCATTAGTTTGGAAATGGCAAAAAATTGAAGTGTAAAACAGATTACAACATAGAAAGACTCGCCGGTTGGTTCGATTTCTTAAAGAAGATAATAAGGTCAGGGGTGTATGAATTGGCCTGATTACTAAGGTAAGGAAATGGAAATAAGGTTTTTTTCTGTCCGCAATTCAACCATAACTTTTAAAGACTGTTTGAACCATTTAAGTGCTGACAGTCCTGATTGCTGGCTGAAATTCATCGACGGGTCGGTCATGCCGACTGCTCAGAGGTTCTGTTTATTTGGCCACATTGATTTCAATATCTTGTCCGTATTTAATAATCTCATTTACTATCGGATTGGTTGCTTCGAAATCTTTTTCTCTGAAAGGATGTGGCTCAATCCGACTGTCAATTTTCCTTCTTAGTCTCATCAAATCCAATTGTATATCAATCAGATTGCTGTAATCTTTTAAAATCACGGCAATATCAATATCGCTATCCTCATTGTAGTTGCCCTTTGCATAAGAGCCAAAAAGAATAATTTTTACAAAATCATATTTTGACTTTACAGCATTTGCATATTTTGCAGCTATATCTAGAGCATCTCTTTTATCCATGTCCGAATAATTTTTATTTTCTCAATCCAGTTTTGGGTGTAATCAGGAGTACACAAACTGTAAAACTCCTTTTTGTAATCATCGTATCTGGCATTCAGGTTAAACGATGTAATCTCGTCAAGCCAGTCAGAAAATTCATCCGACATTTCCAATCCAATTAACTCACCCAACCTATATAAATTATGGGTAAATGGGGCATGTTCTTTAAATTTCTTAACATAGAGGGCTTTAAGTAATTTCTCAGTTGAAATATGTCCGAGAAACAATGACCACCCGTATGATTTTGAATTATATAAAGTCAACATTGTATTAAAGTCATCGTCTGATGTTTCAATCCAGTGTTTAACAATCTTATTAACATCAATATTTGATTTGTTGTCTCTCATTAATTCATTGTTTTTGAACTCAAATATAACAATTTTAAGTCAGGTTGTTTCCTTCATTCCTGTTGCACAATCCAAAAAAACAACGTATTTTTGACTGTTTCTTAATCTTATTATATGATTATAAATTAGTCAATAATTTAAAAACAACAAAATGTACCTGTCGTCCAACATCAGATTTTTACGAAAAAGAAAACGGCTTACGCAAAGCGGACTGGCTGAAGTGCTGGAAATCAACCGTTCAGGTGTAAACAACTACGAAAACGGCTCGGTTATTCCGCCGGTGAACGTGCTGATTGCCCTTTCCGACCTGTTTCACATTTCCATTGACACGCTGTTGCGGATAAACCTTTCGAAACTTCGGGAGAGCCAGATGTACCTGATTGAAAACGGCTCCGACGTGTTTGTAAAAGGCAACGAGCTGCGGGTGCTCACCACCACCGTAAACAGCCGCAACCAGGACAACATCGAGCTGGTTTCAATAAAAGCAAAGGCCGGTTACACCACCGGTTATTTCGACCCCGAATTTATTGCGGGGCTTCCGGTTTTTCAACTGCCATTTCTTTCCAAAGAGAAAAAATACCGTACATTCCAGGTTTCGGGCGACTCCATGCTGCCCATTCCCGACAAAAGCTGGGTAACCGGCGAATATGTACAGGATTTGAGCGACATAAAAAACGATGAACTGTATATCATTTTGACATTGAACGAGGGAATTGTTTTCAAAAAGGTTAAAAATGAGTTAAAAGAGAAAGGCTCGCTTCGAATGATTTCCACCAATCCGGAATATGCCCCTTACGATTTGCCGCTGGCTGAAATACGCGAAGTATGGAAGTTCGTTCACTATATTTCTTCTGAGGTACCGGAACCCACCGAAACCGAGCATTTGCATCATCAAATAAAATCCATAAAAAAGGAACTGGAACAGATAAAAAGAAAGTTGTAAAAGCGCGTTGTCATTTTTAAAAATATACGCTAATTTAGCCGGAAACATCTTTAATAATTCTAAACCAGAATACCATGAACCAAAATTCAGATTCCGGTTCAACCTCCGGAAGCCCATCCAACACCTTTTCACTCAACCGGCGCAGTTTTATTGGCGGAGTAACCTCGGCAGCAGTAGGTTTAACCATTGTACCAGCGCACGTTTTGGGTGGCAGCAAATACGTGGCGCCCAGCGACAAGGTAAATGTGGCCTACATTGGCACCGGAACGCAGGGATTACGCGAATTGCCTGCCCTGTTGCAAATCCCTGAGGCACAGGTGGTAGCCGTGTGCGACCCGCAAAAGGAAGCCATCGGGTATTACGACTGGAGTCCCAACGGGCTGCTCAACGAACTCAGAAAAACCATTGACAATCCCAACTGGAAACCCGGTGGAGACAACAAAATCCCGGGCGGCCTCGACAACGGGAAACAGATTGTAGATGCTTTTTACGCCAAATCATCGGCATTGGGAAGTTCCAAAGGTTGTGCTGCCTATGCCGATTTCCGCGAAATGCTGGAAAAAGTAAAAGGCATTGATGCCGTGAAAGTGATGGCCACTGACCATTTACATGGAGTGATGGCTGCCGCAGCCATAAAACGGGGTATCCACATTACCATGCACAAACCTATAGCCAACCGCTTGCAGGAAGGATTTGAAGTGATTGAAATGGCCAAAAAGTCAGATGTGATTACGCACTTTATTCCCTGGGAATCGAACGGCCCCATGAAACAGATTCTAACCTGGATAAACGGCGGGGTGATTGGAACGCTGCGCGAGGTACACAACTGGTCGAACCGCCCGGTGTGGCCGCAATACGCTGAAATACCGGCTGACAAACCACCACTGCCCAAAGGTTTCGACTGGGATTTGTGGCTGGGACCGGAAGCTGCCCGTCCTTACCATCCGCATTACACCAACATGGTTTTCAGAGGCTGGTACGACTTTGGCGGCGGCGCTATGGCCGACATGGGTCATTACAGTTTGTGGACGGTTTTCAAAGCACTGGAGCTGGAAAATCCGACTGCTGTTGAACCGAACCTGAGTCATGTTTGCGGACTTCGCGAAAATGCAACAGCTTACCGTCTGCATAACGATTATGCTTTTCCGTTTGCATCGAAAGTACGTTTTAAGTACCCGGCGAAAGGTGCAAGGCCTGCGGTTGATTTAATTTGTTACGACGGCGGGATGCGGCCACCGGTTCCGGCAGAATTTTACGAACAGAACAAGGAACTGCCTATCGAAGGAATGATGTTCACCGGCGACAAAGGCATCATCATGTCGTCGTCGTTTAATGTGCGCGAACCGTATGTGCTTTCGGGCGATTTAAAACTGGCCGAAGATTTGAAAATTGACGACCCATATATTCAGGTTTCCGGAATTAAACGGTTTATCGATGCCGTAAAAAGTGACGAACAACTTCCGGGAAGTTTCCGCGAAGCCTGGCCCATAACCGAAGCGGTTAATTTGTATGCGGCTGCACTTCGGTCGGGGAAAACCCTGAAATACAATGCGCAGAAAAAGGAAATTACAAATGCCTCCGATGCGAATTTTTATCTGACACGAGAATACAGGAAAGGATGGAGTTTTGAGGAGATTTAGTTTAAAGTTCACCCTTTGAAATAAATCTTCGATTTAATGCTTCGCATTATCTCACAGGGAAAAGTTCAAAGTTTAATGTTAAAAGTTTAAAGAAAATATCATGAATTATTCCAGAAGAAATTTCATAAAAACAACTGGCGCTTCAATTGGTGCTGCTGTGCTGATGAGCCAACTTCCGTTAAATGTGTTCGGTTTCGGTTCAAAAAAACCGGAATCGTTTGGTTTTCAGGTGTGGACCATCCGGGAAAAATTGATTGAAGATTTTCCGGGTACGTTAAAAATGATGGCAGGTTTAGGATACAAAGAGGTGGAAATGTGTTCACCGCTGGGGTATTCCAATGCTGGTTTTGAGCCGCTGAACCTCATGAGTGGCAGGGAAATGAAAAAAATTATTAAAGATACCGGGTTGAAATGCACCAGCTCACATTTTAATATGGGCGAACTGCGCGATCATTTGGAAAACCGCATTGAGTGGGCACACGGGCTCGGCATGAAACAAATGATGGCAGCCAGTTTCTGGTTGCCCAAAGATGCTTCGGTTGACGATTTCCGACGGACTGCCGACGAACTCAATGCCATTGGCGAAAAAACCAAAAAAGCCGGAATTCAAATGGGATTTCACAACCACCACATGGAATTTGAAAAACGTGACAATGAACTGATTTACGATGCCCTGCTCGACCAGTTCGATCCTGACCTGGTAAAAATGCAGTTCCAGGTGGCTGTGGTGAATATCGGCTACAAGGCTGCTGACTATTTTCGCAAATACCCTGGCCGTTTTATTTCGGCTCACCTGGCCGACTGGTCATCTGCAAAAGATGCCCAGGTACCCATCGGGCAAGGCGACGTGGACTGGGACGACTTTTTTGAAGCAGCCCAAACCGGCGGCATCAAAAATTTTTACGTGGAAATGGCGCCGGAAACCTTCGGGCCAAGTGCAGAATTTCTGAAAAAAGTTTAATAAGCATCTGGCTGAAAAATAAAAGGCAGCATGGATAAAAAATTGTTATGTTATGATGATAAATAAGGTTCTTCTCGTAATACTTTTTTGGGCGTTTCCGGGTTTAATTTTTTCGATTCAAAATTACACTGGCGGCAATAATGCAACAACCGTTAATGAAATCCCAGCGATTACAAAAGGTGGGCAAGGAGGTAAAATTATAAAAGTAACCAACTTGAATTCAAGTGGCGATGGTTCATTCCGTGAAGCGGTGAATTCGGATGGTCCCCGGATAATTGTGTTTGAGGTTGGCGGCGTAATCGATCTGGGCAAAAGCAGAATTATTATTGACAAACCTCACGTAACCATTGCCGGGCAAACAGCACCCTCGCCCGGAATTACCTTTATCCGTGGCGGAATTTCTGTTACTACGCATGATGTAATCATTCAGCATATAATGGTCAGGCCGGGCGATGCCGGAGAACCTAAAAAAAGTGGCTGGGAGCCTGACGGTATTGCAACATCGGGAGGCAATGCCTACAATATTTTAATTGATCATTGTTCCGTTACCTGGTCGGTTGATGAAAACATAAGTGCTTCCGGGCCAAGACTGGAAGGACCTGAAAATACATCGCACAGGGTAACTATTTCTAACTGCCTTATTGCTGAATGTTTGAGCAATTCAACCCATGCCAAAGGTGAACACTCCAAGGGAAGCCTGATACATGATAATTGCCGGGAAATAACCGTTCAGCGAAATTTGTTTGCCCACAACAAACAACGAAATCCTTATTTCAAAACTGCAGCCACAGGAATTATTGCCAACAACCTCATCTACAACCCGGGAAATGCTGCCATTCATACGCATTGGGTAAAAAGTGAATGGGAAGGCCATCCTGAACCTCCACTTGCGAAAATTGCAATTGCAGGTAATGTACTCATTCCGGGCAACGACACAAAAATCAAAGCCTTCATTAACGGAGACCATGCAGAACTTTTCCTTAGGGAAAATTATATCGAAAACAATTCCTCCGGAATTCCACTGACTGCCGGAACGTTTAAAGAAACAGATTCGCCGCCATTTCAACCGGCAGGGTTAATGACTTCCGGCAAAGTGACCGACTACATTCTGACCAATGCAGGGGCACGACCTGCCGACCGGGATCCCATCGACCAACGAATTATTAACAGTGTAAAGAAAAAACAAGGCCGGATTATTGACAGTCAAAACGAGGTTGGAGGTTATCCGGATTACGCTCCTGTTTACAGAAAATTAGAAATTCCGAAAGAAAATATACAGGAGTGGCTGGATAAAATGGGTAGGGAGGTAGAAGGAAAATAAATTTACGGCACCAGGTTTCACAGCGGCCTGGCTACCATAATTCCTGTTGCCGATTTGCTGCTCAGCAGATATTCTTCCAGGGTTTCTTCTGAAAGAACCACTTTTTCGGCTGCCGAAGAAGCATGCAGCAGATGAATCCGTCCTCCTTTGCGAATCAGAATTCCCATGTGCGAAATGTCGAGCCCTTCAATGCTGGTGGTAATTCCCACAATATCGCCGTCCATCAACTGATCTTCCACTTCAGCCAGTTTTTCTTCGGGTATGTAAAAATGCTGCCGCGAATTGATGTCCCTTTCTTTTTGAGCAATAATCTCCACCAGGTGGCTGCTGTCTTTCAACTGCCGATAACTATCAGGATGCGTGCTCATAAAATTGATTTCCTTTGGATAGGGAGTGGCTCCAATTTCTTTGGAAAGATTTCTTACCAGTTTTTTCTGCTGGTTATCGAAAATCCAGTCGGTAGTATAATGCAGCCGTGAAGGATAACCGTCAATTTTTCCACTGCGGTACCGTACGTTTTTCAACTCTTTGGTAAACTGCTCAAATGTATGCTCGCCACTTTGAATGGTTTTGGTTAGTGCCAGACAGTTTTCCACCAGTGTGGTGCAATCCAGTCCGCGCAGATTGACCACCAGTTGTTCCTCATCGCCTTTTTCGAGTGTGTGGGCCACATAAGGCGTTTCCATAAAATAGGTTCCCAACTTCACCATTAAAACCGAAGTGGGTGAACCTTTTTCGTCTGCAAACAATTCAAAAATCTGCTCTACAATTTCCTTGTCCTCTTCAGTAGAAATGGTTTTGAATTCTTCGGTTTCCACATTTCCTTTGAAGGTACAACTTGTCAGCAGGAAGTAAAAAACAGATAATATCAGGATTCGCATTGGTAATTAAATTTGAATGAATAATTATTTGGTAATTCCCGGCCAATCGTCGGTGCGGAACGGATTGGCAGGAAGCCCTTCCTTGTTATAAAGATTCACATCATCCGGATTGTTGGCCCAGCCGTAACGCACCGATACCGGATTCGAAACTTCTTCGGAATAAACCACCACTGTTTCGTCGTCAACCAGTTCTGCTTTTGCCCAGTGAAATTTCCGGTCGGGGCCGGCCAGAGTAAAACCTTTCAGGTAACCGTAACGGTCTTTTATTTCCAGTCCGGAGCCAGTTTCAGAAAAGGATATGTAAGCTTTTCCATTTTTAAATTCAACTGAATCGTACATGGGACCTGAGTGCACCACATTTTTTTTGTAGGCAATTTTAAAAGCATTCAGTGCCAGGCGTTTTCCTACATCCTGTTTGTTGCGTGGGTGAATGTCGTCGGCCTCGCCAATGTCGATGGCCAGCGCCATTCCAGTGTTGGGCAGTGCCAGGGTTTTGGTTTGTGCCTCGCGCAGTTCGGCCCAATCGCTTTCGCCGGGCTCCTGTGGCGGCTGTGTGTAATTGGCCAGCGAAACAAACAAAAAAGGAAAATCGCCCTGCTGCCAGTGGTTGCGCCAGTCGTTTATAAGCGAAGGGAAAACGCGCTGATACTGCTTTGCCCGCCCGGCATTTGATTCGCCCTGATACCAGATGGCGCCTTTTATTCCGAAAGGAATTATGGGATTAATCATGGCATTAAAAAGCAGCGTGGGATAAGAATTGGGGCCCACATTAACAGAAGCCACTTCAGCTTTTGCAATCCGGAACTTCCAATCGCCTGAAATATCTATTTTTTCATTTCCGATAGCAAGAAACTGTTCTTCAGGATCGCCCCAAATGCCACCATTTCCACCGGTGTCCTGCACACGCACAACAATCATGTTTTTGCCGGGGTTCAAATATTTTTTATCGATGGTGTAAATGCGGTCCTCGTCATATTTGTTTTCGGTGCGACCGATTTCTATACCATTAATAAAGGTAATGTCCGAATCGTCCACTTTTCCCAAATGAAGCGTGAGGTTGGCGTTGGTGTATTCTTCGTTGAGTTGAATCTCTTTGCGGTACCAGCCAATCCCGTCAATATCAATGTATCCCTGATTTTCCCAGTACATGGGTGTTTTAATGCTGCGCCAGTGTCCGTCGCTGTAATTGAGGCCTGCCCAAACCGGTTCACCGTCAACTATTCCTTTGTCTTCGGTTGGTATTTCACCGCCCAGCAATTCTTTCACCTGGTCGAGACGGGTTTTTCGGTAGCTTTCCAAATTCATCTGCTGCAATTCAACCAGTTTTTCCTTGAGATCAGGGTCGTTACTAATCGTGTTCGGACTTATCCACGTTTCAGCCACTGTTCCACCCCAGGAAGTGTGAATGAGTCCGATGGGAACATTTAATTCCTGATGTAAATCCCTTCCGAAAAAATAACCCACAGCAGAAAAACCTGCCACGGTTTCCGGTGAACATTCTACCCATTCCCCATCAGAAATATCATCCTGCGGAGATTGCGCAACAGCTCTTGGAACAGTAAAAAGCCTGATGTTCGGGTAATTGGCAGCGGCTATCTCCTCTTCAGGATTGTTGCTTTGATCAACCCTCCACTGCATGTTCGACTGGCCTGAACAAATCCAGACCTCCCCTATCATCACATTTTGCAGCTCAATGGTATTTTTACCTTTTATAATAAGATCATAAGGTCCGCCATAATTCTGTTCAGGCAAATTCACTCTCCAATTCCCCTCTCTGGTTGCTCTTGTTCGAACAGTTTGTCCGTTAAAAGTTACGGAAATCCGCTCACCCTGATCGGCCCAACCCCAAACCGGGATTTCAATTCCCTGTTGCAAAACCATGTTGGAACTGAATATTTTGGGAAGTTTTACATCGGCAAACACATTGAAATAAGATAAAGCCAAAATAGTTGTTGCCAGAATTAATTTATTTACATGTTTCATTGTGATTGAACTTTAATATACAGCCAAAGCTATTATTTTTTTGTGTTCGTTAAAATTAAAATTAAAGAAGAATGGATACGATTAGGATTGAAAAGTGTTAAAATGAAATAACAGAGTGAAATGTCTTACTTATTTTTTTTCGGAAAAACTCAAAATCTTAATCTTAATTTTGCCAAAAATAAATTCTTTTTAAAATTTTTTAATAATTATTTGCATTTAACGAAATTCTTTATTTAACTTGCACCTGTTTTTCAATAAGTGCTATGATACTAAATGGCGATATTAAAAAAGATGAACTATCAGGTAACATGCTGAAAAAATATCAGCAAAAAAAGAAAATACTGAACCTGTTGTACAAACACGAAACACTTTCGGGGCCAATAATCAGTAAACGTATTGGAGTAAGCCTTCCTACAGCAATTTCGCTGTTAAATGAACTTACCGATTTAAAATATATTGAACAACGAGGTACAGGAGAGTCGCGCGGAGGCAGAAAGCCCACACTTTTCGGGTTATCTAATAATTCAATATTTATTATAGCATGTGAAATTGAACGTTACCGCGCCAAAATAATCATATACAATTCAAACAACCAGGCAGTTACACCACTTGTTAAATTTGAAACGTCAATAGATGACGATCAACTGGTAGATAAAATACATCAACATGCCAAACATCTGATAAAAGATAACAAAATAGACGAAAAGCGAATTTTGGGAGTTGGCATTACAATGCCCGGTTTGATTGACGAAGTTCAGGGAATGAACTTTACTATAAAAAACAAGGCTTACCAAAATGTGAAAAAACGCCTCGAAGATAAATTTGGGAAACTGGTTTACGTTAACAACGATGCCCGGATGCAGGCTTATGGCGAATATATTTTTGGAGCAGCAAAAGGGCATAAAAACGCCATTGTGGTTACCTGGAGTTACGGGGTTGGCCTGGGAATTATTATTGATGGAAAATTGTATAACGGGGCCAGCGGATTTGCAGGAGAGCTTTCGCATATACAACTTGTGGAAGACGGAAACCTGTGTATTTGCGGAAAACGAGGATGCCTCGAAACAGTGGCATCGGCATATGTTTTAGTCAGGGAAGCTAAAATTGGAATAAAGGAGAACAGAATTTCCCAACTCACCGGGCAGTTTACAAATCATCCTGAAGATTTAAAACCTGAAGATGTAATTAGCGCAGCCAGGGCCGGCGATGAATTTTCCATTCACCTGCTCCATCAGGTTGGACTTGCACTGGGTAAAGGACTTTCAGTAACACTTCAGCTTTTAAACCCCGATATTATTGTTCTTGGCGGGCCAATTTCAGCAGCCAACCAGTTTGTACTTACTTCCATCCAACAATCACTTAATAAATATTGCCTGGAACAAATTTATTCCAATACAAAAATTGTTGTTTCTGAAATTTGGGAACAGTCTGGTTTATTAGGCGTTACAGCCATGTTATATCAAAAGCTTTTTAGTGATTTACACAGTTAAATATATAATCGATGAAGAGAGAGAGTCTAATTTCTAATTTAAATTAAAAATCTATGCGAAAGATTTTATTAACACTTACCATGTGCTTTGCCCTGGTAGCAGGAGCAATGGCACAGCAGGCAGTAACAGGAACTGTTACTGATGCAGACGGGGTCGGGATTCCCGGCGCCACAGTGATTGAAAAAGGAACGGCAAACGGAACAGTTACCAATGTGGATGGTAATTACACGTTGAATGTTTCTTCGGGAGATGCGGTTTTGGTATTTTCATTTGTTGGAATGTCAACGATGGAAGTTCCGGTAGACAACCGCTCCACAGTGAATGTAACGCTTACCGTTGATGCCATTGGCCTCGACGAGGTAGTGGTAACCGCGCTGGGGATTAAACGTGAAACCAAAAAAATTGGTTATGCTTTTACCGAAGTAGATGGCGAAGAAGTTGCTGCACTCAACACTGTAAACACAGTACAGGCTTTGCAGGGTAAATCAGCCGGTATGAGTATTGGTGCTTCTGACGGTGGTCTTTTTGGTAACACAAAAATTCAAATTCGTGGGGTATCGGTCCTAAATTCAAGAAATAACCAACCAATATTTGTTATTGACGGGGTTATTCTGGATAACGATGTTTCAGCCGCACACGCTGACTGGTCGGGCAGCTCAAACGACTTCGGGAACCAGCTAAAAAACCTGAACCCCGATGATTACGAGTCGATTTCGGTTTTGAAAGGTGCTGCTGCAACTGCACTTTATGGTTCGCGTGGTATTAACGGAGCTATTGTAATTAAAACAAAAGATGGTATGGGTAAAAGAGGTCTGGGTGTAAAAGTTACCCAGTCATTTGGTATCGACCATGCTTTTGCTCAACCCGATTTACAGTATGAATATGGTCCGGGTGCAATGCCGGGTTACGTTGATTATGGTGAAAAAGACAGCAACGGCAATTATTACCGGTATTCCAGTAATCAATTCTTTCTGAATGCCAACGGACAACCAACCAAACAAGGATTTGGATGGGAATGGATGGGATTCGGACCAAAATTCGATGGTCGTGATATTATTGATTACGATGGCTCAACAACCAGTTTCAGCCCGGCAAGAGGTAACATGCTTGATGCATACGACCTTGGATTTAACAGCAATACGTCTGTGGCTGTAAGCGGTGGAAACGAAAAGAGCACCTTTTATCTTTCGGATTCATACAACCACAGAACCGGTGTTTTCCCTTCAAACAAATTCACCAGGAACTCCTTGATGTTCACCGGTACGCATAAAATGGCCAGTTGGATCGAAGCCGATGCATCTATTTCATTTACAACATCAAATCCGCAAAACCCGCGGAATGACCTGGCCGAACTTTTCACTTCCGGTACCTGGACAAACTGGTATGATACAAATAAATGGAAAAAACGTGAAGTTTGGCAGGCATCACATGGTGGTGTTCCCAGTTCAGCTTACGGAGATGATTATGTTTATGTTCCTTCAAACGGAACATGGTTTTCCTATAACTTAAATTCAAGCTCACGCGAAGAACAGGTTATCAGACCCATAGTTGGTTTGACTGCCAATTTAACCGATTGGTTATCGCTACGTGTTGAAGGAAACATGAACTCATATACTGTAAATTATGAGCAAAAAGATTTGGGAACAGGTTATGCCAATGAAGGTGGATATTACGAACTAAGGCATGACAAAGACCTGAGCCAAACCGGAAAAGTAGTTGCAAACATTACCAAACAATTAACCACTGATATTTCATCAAATATTATGATTGGTGGTGAACTTTGGAAACAGGAAAGGTCATACACAAGTGTTAGAACTGATGGTGGACTGATTGTTCCCGGACGTTTCTTCCTGGATAACTCAAAAAGAACAAAAATTGGCTCTGGCAGTGTAAGTGCAACTAAACAAATTAACTCACTTTACTTTTTGGCTAACTTTGGCTGGAAAGACGCATTGTTCCTGGATATAACCGGACGTAATGACTGGTCTTCTGCCCTGGTTTACTCAGACGGAACCGGTAACAATTCATATTTTTATCCGTCAGTTAGTACCTCATGGCTATTTAGTGAATCTTTAGCCATGCCAGACTGGTTATCATTCGGTAAAATTCGTTTATCGTGGGCACAGGTTGGTAACGACACTGCTCCCTATTTCCTAAACCCGGGTTACTCTATTGGCAACTACGAACTTTCTAACGGAAGTTTCGTGTACAACAATACCAAAAGCACAACATCTGTTGACAGAGATATACAACCTGAAAAGAAAAACTCTTTGGAAGTAGGTTTAGATCTTCGTTTGTTCAGTGGTCGTTTAGGTTTTGATGTTGCTTACTACAACGAAAACATTAACAACCAGATTGGCCAAGTGCCAATTCCCCAGGAATCTGGCGTTTCGAACCTGCTTACCAACGTAGGTTCGCTTAAAAACCAAGGTTTTGAATTAAAAGTGGATGTAACACCGGTTAGAACTGCTAATTTTACCTGGAAATCCTCATTTAATTACTGGAACAACAAAACTACTGTAACCGAATTGCATCCGGACTTTGGAGCATACAAAGTTTTGGGCGACACCTATGTTAACTACGGTAACTACCGAATTGGTTCTGTTGCTTTCGAAGGTGGTGAATATGGTGTATTGATGTCAGATATTCTTCCATTAAAATATGAAGCTGACAACCCAAACGATCCGAAAAACGGAATGCCTGTACTGGCATGGAGTGATGCACGAAGAGGTGCCTATTACCAACGTAGTTACGAGGTAGAGGAAATTGGCAAAATTCAACCCGACTTTGAAGGTTCCTGGGATAACTCATTCACTTACAAAAACGTGTCGATGTCAATTCTTCTCGATGCCAGATTTGGCGGTCATGTAGCATCTTATGCCAACCGCTACGGTACTTCTTACGGATGGCTCGATACTTCTCTCGAAGGACGTGATCCTGAATTTGGTGGTGAAACCTGGACTTCAAAATATGGTGACACAAATGGCAGAACTTATACTGACGGTATTATTCCGGAAGGAGTTTTTGCTGATGGCCAAATGGTTACAGCACCAAACGGACAACAGGTTAATGTAGGCGGAATGACTTATCAGGAAGCTTTTGATGCGGGTCATGTTGAACCAACACATGCAGGATTCTATCACTACTTTACCAACTCGTGGGGACAGGGTGTAATTAACGATAGCTGGTATAACGAACTAAGCTACATTGCACTGAGAAATATCTCGATAGGCTATACACTGCCAAAATCGGTGGCACAAAGCCTGAAAGCTGAAAATCTTTATGTTGGATTCAATGCAAGAAACCTGGGCTACCTGTACAATACCATGCCCAATAATATGAACCCGGAAAGTTTCCGCGGAACAACAAGTGATGCCAGCTTCCTGCAACGTTCTGTAATGCCATATACGGCAACTTATACTTTTACATTATCTGTTGACTTTTAATCCATTAAAATTAGGAAACAATGAAAAATAAATTTAAGATAATATTTGCTTTGATTTTTCTGATGGCATGGGGTTGCGACAAAGATCAATTTGCTGACTTAAACTCCAATCCTTCCAGTTTATCAGAGCCCGACCTGAGGTATTCAATTACCAAAGCGGTTGAACAAATGTATGGTAACGATTATACCAACTGGTTTTATTCCAACTTCCAGTACATTTACCCATGGTCACAAATTACTACGGTTCAGGGAGGAAACGGACCTGCTATGGCTGAAATGGGTCCTTACGGATCGCAGAATATTTATTCCGGACTGATTCCTCAAACGATGGATGTCCGTCATCGCATTGATGCTATGGAGGAAAGTGATAAGGCGATTTATCAATCTTTAAAAGCCATTACTTATGCCATTCAAATTCAGCCGGCAATTACAGTTACCGACTTTACCGGTTCAATGGTTTATACCGAAGCTGGTATGGCACCTTACACAACTCCGCCGCTTATTACTCCTAAGTACGATAACCAGGAAACTCTGTTTAATACCTGGTTAACTGAATTGGATAATGCAATTGCTACACTTACCACTGCTCAAAACCAGGTTGTATTAGGCAATCAGGATGTAATTTATGGTGGAGATTACACCAAATGGGCAAAATTCTGTAACCTGCTAAAATTAAAAATTGCAGCTCGCCTGGTGAATATTGATAACGCCAAAGCGATGCAGATTGCCCAGGAAGTAGCTAATTCTTCTGCCGGTTATATGGATAACCTGGATGATGATTTTGTTTACAACCGTGGTGTAAAATATTATGGAACAGGAAACGCAATGTGGATTGGCTATGCCGGTAGAAATATCGTTGACTTTTTGGTAGAAAACAGAGATCCACGCTTGCGTTTTATTTTCGAGAAAAACCACTTTAATGCAGAAGTTGTTCAGGCATTTATTGATGCAGGAAAAGACCTGCCTCCATATGTGGAAGAACTTGTAGAATTTGATGGCGAAGGTAATTTTGCAGGCTGGAAAGGTCCCGGTGAACCATGGGTGAGATACCACGGCGTTCCGCTGGCTCCCGATGCTACTCTTGCCGGCGAAAATGATATCTATTTCAACCAGGGTACCTTAAACCGTATTTCTTTGAATGGTGTGGAAAAAACCTATTCTTCAACCTCACTTTACTCTGAAAAACTGGTTCGAACAACCTACAATTACACCTATCCAACCAAACCGGGCGGACGTGTAATTCAATTACAAGACAATGATCCACCGTTGCACGTTATTCTTGGAACTGCTGCAGAAACCAACTTGTACCTGGCCGAATTCAAACTGTTAGGTGCAAACCTTCCAAAAACAGCCCAGGAATATTTCAACCGCGGTGTTGAATTGTCAATCCGCCGTGCCGATGCGCTGGCAGAAAATAACCAGATGCCCTACTACGAAAGTGATCCGGTTTACCTCGATGCGGCAGAAGCAGCAGCGGCTTCAACTCAGTTGAAAGCTGGTGAAATTGATGCATTGCTGGCTCAACCAGCTTATGACCTAAGTACCGATGGTCTGGAAAAAGTTTACATTCAGCAGTATATCAACTTCGCCAATACACCCGGCGATGTTTGGGCAGTAGTGCGTCGTTCAGGTATTCCGAAAAAGAACAGTAATTACCTGGCTTGGGATCCCTTACTTGCCTCGGGCAACGAATTGACACTGCCCAGAAGATTTACAGTGGGAACTCCTACAGAAGACAGCAAAAACTACGCAAACCAGTTGCAGGCTGTTCAGGAACAGGGATTCACATCAGGAACTTCGGATCCTGTTATTTTGAACACTGAAAGATTATGGTTCGACAAACAAAATCCGCAATACGGTGCCGGTCCAAAATAAAAATTAAAAAATCAATTGTTATTGTTTAATATTGGTTTAGAGAGATTCAAGAGCTGCCGGTTTTCCTGGTGGCTCTTGTTTTTTTATAAAATACATAATATGATGACGTTAAAAAAATTAACAACATTCCTGGTGCTATTTGTTTTTATGAGTTTTACACAGGTTTACGGGAATAACAAAGGCCAGCTAAAAATCATCTACCAAACCCTTGTAAACGGGGAAATTAGTGACAGGGGCGGAAATACAATTGTGGTGGCGGGAACAGAAGCATCAAGGTCATTCTCCGAAAACCCCGGCGTGGAGCTAATTCCGCAAACACCTGAGGAAACCAGCTACATCGACTTCAAAGAAGAACTTACCTACCAGGTTGCCGATCTTTTTGACGGGCGACGAATTTACGCACAAACTCCTTTTTCTGAATATCCCGCATTGGAAGAAACCAGCGAAAAGGAAGAAATACTGGGCTACACCTGTAAAAAAGTAAAAGGTTCGCTGCGTTCCAATTCCATAGAAATCTGGTACACCGCGGAACTTAACGCAAAAGGTACGCCGCTGATGAGCCACGGCATTGTTGACGGTTTGATTCTAAAAGTAGTGAGAAATGGCAATTATGGTTTAGTTGCAACCAATATCGAAGAAATAAAAAACCGGGATGCAGAACCTATTTTCCCTGAAAACCTGGGAGAAAAAACAGATGCTCCGCTTTACCGGCATTTGCTCACCAGCAGTTTTATCACAACTGTTGAGGTTTTTGACGACGAGCAAATCAGTTGGGGAAATCCCATCGAAAATCCGGATGGTATTCAATTAGAAAAAACATACAAATATGCCGGAGGAACAATCATTGCCAAAAAAGTGAAACTGCCGGAGGTTACTTCCGATTATCTGGTATTTGCCGAACTGGAGCAATATTCCAACGGAGATGCTTACGACCGCACCGGAACCGTTTTTATTATTCCTGAAAACAAGGAAATATCGTTTTTCGATGCGCTGGAAAATGGCGTGGAAACCGTCCCGGCATTTCAGGCGGCAAACGGAAAAAGTTACCACGGAACAATTGCCACACCCGATTTTGCCCCGGCAGTTGAACTGGTGCGCTTTTTTACCCCATTCGGCGTGAATCATTTTAACGAGCAGGTGCAGGTTTACGGTCAAGAGTGGGAAGAAAAAGCGTATTACAAACAGGATATTTCAGATCTTTTGCCGCTTTTTAAAGGCGAAGTCTGGATTGGTGTTTTTATTGGCAATTACGACAAAGGAGGTCACAAAGTAAGTCTTGACTTGAAATATTACCCTGGCAGCCGAGTGGTGCGCGAAAAGGAAAACGAAAAAGAGTCCTGGATTTATCCGTTGTTCAACACACTGAATATTATGGAAATGGCCGGACAGGAGTACGGAACCATGTTTAAAAACGATTCGCTGAAAATTGCTTTCGAAGTGCCCGAAGGTGTTGAAAACCTTACGCTGCGTTACATTTCAACCGGCCATGGTGGCTGGGGTGGTGGCGATGAGTTCAACCAAAAGCTGAATGAAATTTTTATCGATGACCAGTTTGTGGACAGCTACATCCCCTGGAATGCCAATTGCGGCGCCTACCGGAAGTACAATCCATCTTCGGGTAATTTTTGGAACGGGGTAACATCAAGCGATTACAGCCGCTCAGGCTGGTGCCCGGGAGAAGCCACCAATCCTGTTTTTATTCCGCTTAAAAACCTGAAACCAGGAAAACATGTCATGAAAATTGCAATCCCTATTGGAGAGTGGCAGGGAAACAGTTTCAGCCACTGGAATATTTCCGGAGTGCTGATTGGAGAGAAATAGCTCAATTTGCTTTAGATTCACAAATAAGAAGCTATCAGGAGTGTTTTCCCGATAGCTTTCTTTTTATATTGATTTTTGAAAATCTGCTAAACATTCAACTGACTTTCAGCTTCGGCAGCCACTCGCACGCTGGTATTTCCGCCCCGTTTCAGTTCCACATCCACCGGTTCGTTGGTTTCCCATTTTCCGTTGGTAAAATCTGGTACGTCAATCGAATTGGAACGGTTGGCCACCGACCATTCGCTGAGCGGGGCAACCACACTCCAAAGGGCTGCATCGTAAACATCCTGATCAAGTGGAATACCGTTGCGCAGGCAGTCAATCAACCGCCAGTCCATCATAAAGTCCATTCCACCGTGGCCACCGACTTTTTTTGCCATGTCGCCTACCAGTTTTACAATTTCCGGTGTATATTGTTCCTCAAGCACTTTCATTTCATCAGCATCAAACCAACTGTGTCCTTTGGCAATTTTCCCGGGAAGCGGATATTTCCGGGCAAAACCTTCGGTGCCACTAACCAGATGAATGCGCGAATAAGGCCGTGGACTGGTAACATCATGCTGAATCATGATGGTTTTTCCTTTATGCGTGCGAATGGTGGTGGTATTCATGTTTCCGCGGTAACTGTCGGTGGCAAACGATTCAAAAAAACCGTCTTCAGCAGCCAGTTCCCGAGCCATTTTTCCCATCTGAAAATCGTTGGTTGACATGGAAGTGAGGTAATCCATTTTATCACCACGGTTAACGTTCAGAACCTGACAAACCGGGCCCAATCCATGCGTTGGATAAAGGCTTCCGTTTCGTTGCTGGTTTTCCCTGAGCCGCCACATGTCGGAATAGGAATCTTTTCCAAAATTGCTTTGAAGCAAATCGTGGATATAAGCTCCTTCGGTATGAACAACCTCACCAAAAAATCCCTGACGGGCCATGTTTAGTGTAAGTAATTCGAAAAAATCGTAACAGCAGTTTTCAAGCATCATGCAGTGCTTTTTGGTGCGTTCAGATGTTTCAACCAGTTGCCAGGCTTCTTCAACGGTTACTGCAGCCGGAACTTCGGTGGCTGCATGTTTGCCGTTTTCCATGGCATAAACACACATAGGTGTATGCAAACTCCACGGGGTAGCTATGTAAACCAAATCCACATCCGGACTCTCGCACAACTTTTGCCAGGCATCTTCACTGCCGGTATATTCTTTGGCTTTTGGCAAACCATGTTTTTCCAGAATTCGCTGGCAACGCGCTACACCTTCCGGATTTTTATCACATAAAGCAGTAATCTCTACTCCTTCGATGTTCGAAATGCGTTCTACTGCTCCGGGACCACGATTTCCCAAACCAATAAAACCAATGCGCACTGTTTCAAGTTTGGGTGCGGCGTAACCACACATGTTAAACTGCTGTGGGTGCTGTCTTCCTGCAGCCTCTTTAATTGCAGCCAGGACCGATTCTTCTGTTCCGGTTGGTTTACTGCACGATGCAAATCCTCCTGAAATTACACCTGCACCGGCAACTCCTGCAATCTGAAAAAATTTCCTTCTGTTTGTTTTCATTTTATACCTGGTTTTAAGTTTTGAATTTATTTCAAAAGTGTTTTGTCTTAATGTAAAAAGTTTAAAAATAGGAATTAAAATATTATCTTCCATTTTTTTAGATAAAAATCGAAGCCTGAATTTACTTTTTTCTATCTTAGAACGCTAAAAAATAGCAAATTACTTTTATTCACTTTTCTTAAACCGTTTGAATATGTATTTTCATTAATCAACTTATTAAACTGAATTACAATGAAAAAACTTGGATTACTATGTTTCATATCGCTTTTTTCTTTGCAGATTTTTGCCCAGGAAGAAGAAGTAACTAAAACAGGCTGGAACTTTGGTGCGCTGCCTACAATTACTTTCGATACTGATTTAGGATTTCAGTATGGCGCTCTGGTAAATCTTTATAATTATGGAGATGGCAGCCGCTATCCAAATTACAATCATTCACTTTATTTTGAGGTGTCGCGATTTACCAAAGGTAGCGGAATTAACCGGTTTTACTACGATTCTGACCAGCTTATTCCTGGACTGCAAACTTCACTGGATATTAGTTTTCTTTCTGATCAGGCTTACGATTTCTACGGATTTAATGGATTCGATGCCGTTGTAAATCCGGATTGGATTGACGATACTCAACCAGATGATACTTATAAAACCCGCATGTTTTACAAATACGATCGCAAAATGTTCCGTTTTAAAATGGACCTGCAGGGAAAGATTTCCGGAGAAAAGCTCAAATGGGCCACCGGCGTGAATCTGCTGAATTTTAATATTGGCAAGGTTGATTTGGAAAAACTGAACAAAGGTAAAGAAGGCGACGAAGTTTTACCCGATGTGGACGGATTATACCAAAAATATCAGGACTGGGGAATTATTTCGGTTGAAGAAGCCGATGGTGGTTTTGTTCCCGAACTAAAAGCCGGTTTGGTTTATGATACACGTGACAACCGGCCCAATCCCATGAAAGGAATCTGGACCGAAGCCGTGCTGGTTGGAGCCCCTGAATTTTTGGGCGCCGAAAGCGGTTTTGCCAAACTGAGCCTAACGCACAGGCAATATTTTACACTCATTCCCAACGATTTATCGCTGGCTTACCGGCTGGCTTACCAAACCACCATTGCCGGCCATGCACCATTTTACTACCAAACCCAGGTTATTGTTTCTGAACTGAAAGGTGCAGCCTCCGAAGGCATGGGTGGCGCCAAGTCAATACGCGGTGTTCGCCGCAACCGCATTGTGGGCGATGGTTTTTTCTACGGTAACCTTGAAGCCCGGTGGAAATTTGCCCGGTTCAGGTTTATCAACAACAACTTTTACCTCGGGTTAAATGGGTTCACCGATTTCGGACAGGTGACCAAAAAAATAGATAATACTTCGCCTGATGGGTTTATTCCTGAACCGGAAGGATATTTTGATAATGATGCCGAAAAAATGCACTTTTCATACGGAGCAGGCTTGCGTATTGTAATGAACCAGAATTTTGTAATTGCTGTGGATTACGGTTTTGCTGCCGACGAACGCGATGGCGATTCAGGCCTTTACATTGGATTAAACTATCTCTTTTAAAATATCA